>JAEVZN010000584.1 GCA_023392205.1 Pseudomonadota bacterium | reverse complement strand
ACCGTCCTCACCCCGGATCGCGGTGAAACTGTAGTTCCAGTATGTTTCTTGCCTTACGCCGTTTCGGACCATCGGCAGCATCTGGTCGAAAACCGAAAAGCCCTCTCCGGTTTGCATGACCTGCTCGAATTGCGGGCCCACCACATCCCAGATGTCCGCCCACACGTCGGCGGCCGGCCTGCCAAGAGCCAACGGGTGCCGATCCGCCGGTATTGGCGCCCACGCATCGTTATAGAGCAGCCTCAGCTCCGGACCCCAGTATATCGCCGTGGGAA
Organism: Pseudomonadota bacterium; assembly: GCA_023392205.1. Taxonomy (GTDB): domain Bacteria; phylum Pseudomonadota; class Alphaproteobacteria; order Rhizobiales; family Xanthobacteraceae; genus Pseudorhodoplanes. The sequence continues at coordinate 3,758 of JAEVZN010000584.1, read as the reverse complement.
AGCTCGAGTGGAGGCAGATTGAAAGCGCGGAACGCAGTGATTGCGGCCACGTCGTCGGGCTTCCGAGCGGGGTCTCACTCCACGGGTAGGACCGTATGAATTGGCCCATTTCGCCGCCCCCCGACAGAAATGACACCGGTTCAGGCGAATTCACATCGGCGTCCATATAGTTTGATAGCCTTGTTTTCCGGAAGCGCGGGCGCGTTGTCTACGGCCGACATGCAAGCTTCTGTCTTCGTCATAACGCTCGTTTCAATGCTTATAACCCTGCAAAGATTAAGCGCCGTCTCAGTTCGGCAGATAAACACTCAACACATGTGCTGCCCCGGGCCGGTTTTTCGCGAGGTTCCAATTCCTCGCGCACTGCGCGGTAAAGGCCCTCTGAATTTGCGGCTATGTTGCATGAAACACCCCTCGGCAAACGCATGAACGCCCGAAAGACAACAAGGTTCCGCGCGTAGCCGGCTTTTTGGGAGGCGCCGACACCACGAATGCAGGCGCGCTCCCGCGCATGATAGGCCCCGAGCGCCTCCCACGCGGGAGTGTTCTTGGTCGGCTGCTCACGCGCCGACCGACAGCACTTCTATCGCCCTGTGGTCGGGCGAGACGCCATCGACGATGAAGATGTGGCCTTCGGCATTGTCGCTGCGAAGGGCCTTGATCGCGGCATAGGCATCGCTGTGATACCAGTCGCGCGCATGCTGGTAGTCGGGAAACTCGAGGATGATGGCATTGCCTTCCGGCAGGCTGCCCTCGAAGTGTTCTATCCGGCCGCCATGGGCGATGAAGCGGCCGCCGAAAGGCGCGAGCGTCGCATCGATGCGTTCCAGATATTCGACGATGCCGGGGCCAAGGTTGACGTTCCAGAGATATCCGATTCCGTAGGCTGCCATGGTCTGCTCCCGTTGCGGTTCGTGTGACTTGCGATTGCAGGCGCAACATGCCTTCGGTTGCGCGATCTGGCGATTACTCCTCACGTAATTATTTTGATTTTCCCGGAGAGAAGCGAAATGCGCGTTTCGGGATTCCGATGAACTTGGCTGTTTACACCCGGACATGCTTCGCAGACTGTGCATCCGTCGCCAGCAAGCGGAGGAAAAGCCGGAATGAAACTCGACGAGCTCGTCGCGATCGACATCCATACCCATGCGGAAGAGCCTTGCTGCGGACCGCGCGACGACGGCTACGACGAGTTTCAGGCCGGCATGGCGAACTATTTCAGGAATCCCGCCGGCGCCAAGGGCATGCTGCCCTCCGTGCAGGAAACGGCAGCCTATTATCGCGAGCGCAGGATCGGCTGCGTGATCTTTCCGGTCGATGCAGAGCGCGAGACGGGTTTCCGGCGCTACAACAACGAAGAAGTGGCGCAGATCGCCGCCGAAAATAGCGACATCATGATCCCGTTCGCCTCCATCGATCCGGCCAAGGGCAAGGCAGGCGCCCGCGAAGCGAGGCGGCTGGTGCGCGAATTCGGCGTTCGCGGGTTCAAGTTTCACCCCACGATGCAGGGCTTCTATCCTAACGACCGCTCTGCCTATGTGCTGTATGAAGCGATTGCCGAAGAGGGCGCCATCACGCTGTTCCACACCGGCCAGACCGGGGTGGGTGCCGGGATGCGGGGCGGCATGGGCATGCGGCTTAAATATTCCAATCCGCTCCATCTCGACGACGTGGCGGTGGATTTCCCGGACATGCCGATCATCCTCGCGCACCCCTCCTTCCCGTGGCAGGAGGAAGCGCTGTCCGTCGCGACCCATAAGCCCAACGTCTATATCGACATGTCGGGCTGGTCTCCGAAGTATTTCCCGTCGATCCTCGTGCGCTATGCCAACACGATGCTGAAGCACAAGATGCTGTTCGGCTCAGACTGGCCTGCAATCACGCCGGATCGCTGGCTTGCCGATTTCGAGAACATTGAGATCAAGGACGAGGTGCGGCCGTTGATCCTCAAGGACAACGCGGCGAAGCTGCTGAATCTCCGCTGAATATAGGTCAGTCCAGCGCCGCCGCCTGACTTAATATTACTGGCTGTCGCCATTGTTGTACCGGCAAAGAGTTGCCGGCCTCTCGATTGCCCGATTCCGTTCCTAGTGCCGCTTTCGATATCAACGGAACCGGACCTTTCAGATGAACAGAACCAGCCTGCGGATCGCGGCAGCAAGCCTTTCCGCCGCGACACTCCTTGCGTTTTCCGCCACCACGGCTTCCGCCCAATGCGGCAGCGCTTCATGGTATGCGCTGACCTCGAAGACTGCCTCGGGCGAGCGCATGAACCCGGCCGCGCTGACGGCGGCGCATCGCAGCCTGCCGTTCGGCTCGAAGATGAAAGTCGTCAACCAGCGCAACGGCAAGTCGGTAGTGGTGCGGATCAACGACCGCGGGCCGTTCATCAAGGGGCGCGTGATCGACCTGTCCAAGGCGGCTGCGCTTGAACTCGGGTTTATCCGGGCGGGTCACACCAAGATCTGCATGGAAAAACTGGGCTGAACTTCCGAGCCGGCGGCTAGCCGCGCCGGCGGTCTCGCACCATGCCGCGATACGCTTCTCTAAGATACGCCATCGTCGCCTCGGCGTCGCTCGGCTTGCCGAACAGGTAGCCCTGTCCTCCCGCGCAGCCGAATTCGACAAGACGGTCGGCCTGGGCTTCCTCTTCGATCCCTTCGGCCACCACATTCATGCCAAGCCCCTCGCACATGGCGAGAATGGCGCGAATGATGTGCTCGGACGGCTTGTCCTCCAGGATCGACGAAACGAAGCTGCGATCGATCTTCAGCTTGTCGAAATGGAACTCGCGCAAACGGCCAAGCGACGACTGGCCGGTGCCGAAATCGTCGAGCGACACGCGGATGCCAACCGCCCGCAGATCGTTGACGATCTTCTCCGCCGATGCGGGATCGGTCATCAGGCCGGTCTCGGTGATCTCGATCTCGAGACGGCGCGGGTCGAAACCAGTACGCGCCAGGATTGCCAGAACCTGCTGCGCGGTGTTCTGGTCGACAAGCTGGGAAGGCGACAGGTTGAACGACAGGAAAAGTTCGTCCGGCCAGTTGCGCGCGGTTTCCGTCGCCTTGCGCAGCAAAAGCTGCGAGAGGGCACCGATGATCCCGCGTTCCTCGGCGATGGGGATGAAGACGTTTGGCGGGATTACACCGAGGTCCCGATCCGTCCAGCGCGCCAGCGCCTCGAAACCGATCACGTGCCCGGTCTTCAGTTCAACGATCGGCTGGAAATGCGGCTCGACCTCCTCGGCCGCCACCGCGCGGCGCAGAGCCTGCTCGATATGCGTCACCCGCCGTGCGGCCTCTTCCATCTCGCGCGTGTAGACCATCACCTTGCCACGGCCGGACCGTTTGGCGTGGTAGAGCGCCGTTTCGGCCTTGGAGATGAGGGTCTCTGTGTTCTCCTCGCCGGAGTAGAACAGCGAGCAGCCTGCGGATGCCGAGAGGCGCGCCGTCCGGTCGCCGACGTCGTAAGGCGCGGACAGAATCTCGATCAGCATCAGGGCGCGTTCCTGGGCGGCCTCCTCGCTGAATACCAGCGGATACAGGAAAGCGAACTCGTCGGCGCCGACGCGCGCGACGGTCGAATGCTGGTCCATCGACGCCTTCAGCCGCATCGCAACCTGCTGGAGTATATTGTCTCCAGCCCTGCGGCCGAACAGATCGTTGATCGGTTTGAAACCGTCGAGATCGAGAATGCCGATGGCGAAAGGTGCGGGGTCGTCGGCACGATCAAGGATCAGCCGGTCGATCTTGTCG
>JAEVZN010000318.1 GCA_023392205.1 Pseudomonadota bacterium | reverse complement strand
CCGGCCGGTTTCGTCGCGGGCGATCATCTCGCGATAGCCGGCCATGGCGACCGGCGCGATCGCAAGGCCGGTCTCCTCGGCGACCTCCCGGATGACGGCCTCGGTCAGGGTTTCGCCGGCCTCGACCACACCCCCCGGCAGGGTATAGATGCCGGTGGCGAGCCCGGCCGCGCGGCGCACGATCATGACCTTGCCGTCGCGCACGATGGCCGCGCTCACGGCCAGGAAGGGCCGGTCGGGATAGGCGCGCAGGTCGGGTTTGGCAGGGTCGGGCTTGGCAGGGTCGGTCATGGCGGCTCCGCAAAAGGCAAGCGGCGCGGCGCCGCAAGAATGGGACTAGGACGGGAAGACCTAACGCATGTGCGGACGCTACGCCATCACCACGGCGCCGGAGGCGATGCGGCGGCTGTTCGGTTATCCGCAGATGCCGAATTTCCCGCCGCGCTACAATGTGGCGCCGACCCAGCCCATTCCGGTGGTGCGGCTGCATGAGGGCCAGCGGCAATTCGTGCTGATGCGCTGGGGGCTGATCCCGTCCTGGGTGAAGGACCCCAAGGGCTTCACGCTGCTGATCAATGCGCGCGGCGAATCCGCCATTGAGAAACCGGCCTTCCGCAACGCCATGAAGCGGCGGCGCTGCCTCATTCCCGCCGACGGCTTCTACGAATGGAAGCGCGACGGCGCGATCAAGCGACCGCATCTGATCCGCTTCAGGGAGGGCGCGCCATTCGCCTTTGCCGGATTGTGGGAGACCTGGACCGGTCCGAATGGCGAGGAAGTGGACACCGCCGCCATTGTCACCACGCAGGCCAATCGCGTGCTGATGCCAATCCATGACCGGATGCCGGTGATCCTGCCGCCCGAGGCCTACGAGATGTGGCTCGATTGCGCGAATGTGGATGCGAAGACGGCCTCCGCCCTTCTGGTGCCGGCGCAGGACGATCTGTTCGAGACATTTGAGATTTCACCGGCGGTCAATCGTGTAGCCAATGATGGCGCGGAGATCCAGACGCCCTATACCGCGCCGCCCGTCGACGACGCGGCAACAGCGGCAAAGCCTGTGCGCAAAACTGCAGCGCGCAAAACCGCGAAACCGAAGGCGGACGAAAGACAGAAGACGCTCTTTTGAGGTTCGGCCGGATCAATGTCCGGTCACGCGCCGCAGGATGGCGGCCGCGTCGGCAGGCATCCCATTGCCGCGCCAGGCGACATGCTGGTCGGGGCGGACGAGCGCCAGATCGCAGTCATAAAGATTGCGCACGTTGTCGTCCGGCACATCGAGAAGCGTGAGCGGCATCGACAGGGCCTCGGCCGCCGCCACAAATGGCGCGGCGTCCGGCGCATGTCGTCCAAGCCGCAGCAAAGTGAAGCCCGCGCCGAGCCGGTCGAACAGCGAATCCCCAATGCCCCGTCCTTCGCCAAGCCAGGCATGCGGCGCACGTCCGCCGGGAACGGCGCTCGGGACATATCGCGCGAAATCGTCCGATGGCGGCGCCTCGTCGCGCAGGACGATCGGCGAGGCATCGTAGCGCGCGCCGAGTTGCACGCCAACGGAGGCAAATTCCTCGCCGAAAGTGGACAGGAACGCGCCGATCTCTGCGCGCGACACCGCGCCGTCAGGCGTATCCTCTTCCATGGCGGGTGACGCTTTCACATCGCCGATGCTCTTGGCGAGTTCGCGCGCGGCGCCCGTATTGCGCAGCGCGACCGGCAGGCGTTCGGCCTCATAACTTGCGAGCAATTGTGGCCCGCCATAGCCCTGCACCATGGCGGCCAGTTTCCAGGCGAGGTTTGCCGCGTCGTCGATCCCGGTATTCATGCCGAAACCGCCAGTCGGCGTGAACAGATGCACCGCGTCGCCTGCGAGCAGCACGCGCCTGTCGGCAAAACGCTCCGCCACCAGTGCGACGCCCGCCACCCACGGCGCGGTGGCGATGACCTCGACCGGCACATCCTGTCCGCAGCATTGCGCAAAGGCCTGTCTGACGATGGCGTCGTCCGGCTCGGCCTGCGGGTCCGACGGGCGCATCCAGAACAGGAATTCCTCACGGCCATCGAGCGCGATGATGGTGGTGCGCAATTGCGGATTGATCGCCCAATATTGGAACGCGCGTCTGTTGCCGAGAATGTCGCGATAGAGCGTCGGCGCGCGCAGATGGCTTGCGAACATGCGGCCGCCGAAATAGGCCTGCCGCAGCGTCTCCTCGCCGCCATAGCGGATGCCGAGATGCCGGCGCACGAAGGAGCGCCCGCCGTCGCATCCGATGAGATATTGCGCGCGCCAGGTTTCCGCCGCGCCCTTGTCCGTGTGTTGAGCGGTGAGGGTGACACCTTCGTCGTCCTGCGCGAAATCCGTGACCTCGCAGCCGAAACGCAGGACGATGTTGCCGCGCGTGCGTGCATGTTCGAGCAGCAGGGCTTCCACATACATCTGGTTGGCGCGCAGGATCGGTTCGGGCATCTGGTCGAGCGGGCCGGATTGCGCCACGGCTTCCGCCTTCTCCGCGGCCGAGGGCATCTTCAGCCGCGCCAGTTCGAAGGCATTGAAGCGGGTGAAATAGGCGACATCCGTCGGATGATCTGCGGGCAGCCCGAGCTTGCGCAAACGCTGCGACAGCCCGAGTGCGCGGTAATGCTCCATGGTGCGGGCATTCTGCGTCGAGCCTTTGGGATGCCAGCGCGTCTGAGTCTCCGTGTTGAAGACGACGGAGCGGATTCCGTAACGGTCGAGAAACAGCGCCAGCGCCAGTCCGACCGGTCCGCCGCCCACGATGGCGACGGGGATGCTGTGGGGTGAGGGCATATCAGTGCAGGGGTGTCATTGCCTGCGGGAAAGGTCAACTTGTCCCGTTGCGCTCCGAACGCCGCGCGAGTTTCGCGGCGAGATTGAAGCCGACACCGGGCCGGCTCCACGGACAGGCAACGATGCAGATCGCGCAGCCAAAGGT
>JAEVZN010000308.1 GCA_023392205.1 Pseudomonadota bacterium | reverse complement strand
AGTCTCATTCCCGGCCTGCTCGCCGCCATGCAGCGCAATGCCGACCGCGGCCTTGCCGATGCGGGACTGTTCGAGGTCGGGCAAATCTTCAAGGGCGACCGGCCCGAGGACCAGTTCATGGCCGCATCCGGCATGCGGCACGGCCTGTCGCGCGCCAATGGCAGCGGACGCTTCTGGCGCGACAGCGGCGAAACCGATGCCTTCGAGGCCAAGGCCGATGCGCTGGCCGCGCTCGCGGCCGCCGGTGCGCCGATGCCCGCATTGCAGATCGTGCCGGGCGGCCCGGCATGGTTTCATCCCGGCCGCTCCGGTACCATCCAGATCGGGCCGCAGAATGTGCTCGGCCATTTCGGCGAACTGCATCCGCGCACATTGGCGGCGCTGAAGGTCGACGGCCCCGTGGTCGGCTTCGAGGTGCTGCTCGACCGCATTCCCGAACCCAAGGCGAAGCCGACACGTGCGAAACCGCCGCTGGTTCTCTCGCCATTCCAGCCGGTGTCGCGCGACTTTGCCTTCATTGTCGGGCGCGACGTGAAGGCATCCGATGTTGTGCGCGCGGCGCAGAATGCCGACAAGAAGCTCGTGACCTCGGTAACCGTGTTCGACGTCTATGAAGGCAAGGGCATCGATCCGGACAAGAAGTCGCTCGCCATCGCGGTGTCGATCCAGCCGCGCGAGAAGACGATGACCGACGAGGAGATCGACCAGCTGTCCGCCCGCATCGTGGGTGAGGTCGGCAAACGTACAGGCGGCGTGCTGCGCGGCTGATCGTGCATGACGGCGACGATGTCGTGACTAGCGACATCGGAATCGCTCCTGGAGACTTTCTGAATCGTTCCAGCATGGACGTTATTTAATGCTGATTGCGTCGGATCGTCGCTGTGACCATTTTTGGGAGCAATTCCGTAATCTCTGCGTTGTCTTGGTGTAGGGGCGTGTGTGCACGCGAGACAGGAGCTAAAATGAAATTTCCAAAATACCTGATGATGTCCATGGCTGCGGCGTCCTTCGGCGCTCTGGCGGCCTTCTCGATTCAGCCGGCGCAGGCCTCGCCGATGGCCATTGGTGCCAAGCCGCTCTCCGCGGTGCAGATCCAGCCGCTGGCTGAAGAGGTCCGCTATCGCGGGCGTGGGCGCGGATATCATCGCGGCTATTACCGCGGCTATCGGGGTCCGAGCGGCGGTGCTGTCGCGGCCGGCGTGATTGGTGGCCTCGCTCTCGGCGCCGCGCTCGGCGCTGCGTCCGCGGCGCCCCCGCCGCCGGCCTATTACGCACCGGGCTATGGCTCGCGCGCGGAGTGGATTGCGTATTGCTCGCAGAAATACCGGTCCTTCGATCCGGCCTCCGGTACCTTCATGGGCTATGATGGCATCCGCCGTCCCTGCACCTGATCGGCGTAGTGAGCTGATATCTTGCGACGAGGGCCCCCTTCGGGCCCTCGTTTCGTTTCGGGCCTAGCGGCTGCGGATCGGGCGGCGCTGCTGCGGCTGGCGCTGCGGCGCGCGCCGCTTCTGCGCAGGCGCGATTGTGGCTGGAGCGGGGGCAGCCACGATCTTGAGCACCGCATCGGCCGCGCGCTCGCCGGATTCCCAGGCGCCGCCGACCGTGCCCCACATCGTCTCGTGCGCCGCTTCGCCCGCGTAATAGACGCGGTCCAGAAGCGGCTCCATCAGGATGCGCCGCGACGGATGTCCGCCCACCGACGCCGCCGAGAAAGAGCCCAGGATATGCGGCGTCGCGCTCCATTGCGTGGCATGGCTGCGCGCCACCGCCTTCGCCACGTCGCCGCCGAACAGCTTCTCCACCCACTCGACCGCAAAGGCGGTCATCTCGCGCGGCCCGCGCGCCGCAAGATCGCGCGCAAACGATCCGCCGACATCCACATAAGCGAGCGGCGATCCGCCCGCATTGCCGAGCAGCATCGCGGTGCGGCGGTCGTCGGCCTTCTCGAACACCAGATCGTCGCGCGACAGTTCCAACGGATTTCCCGGCATATTCATAATAATGCGCTCGTAATGACCGAGCCGCAGCCGGTCGAGCGCATCGAGCATGCGCTTCGGCACACCCGGCGCGAATTCAAGCTGTCCGTCCAGCAAGGCGTTCGTGGATGCGGTGACGATCACCGCACGCGCCCGCAAACTGCCCTTGCCGGTCTCCAGCGACACCGCACCGCGCGGCTGCGTGTCGATCTTCGTCACCGGCGTCGCAAGCTGCACGGTCACGCCGTTCGCCAGATGCGACAGCAGCGCGCCATATCCCTGCCGGCAATAGGCATCGATATTGCGCTCGTTGGAGCGCACGAAATCGACCGCCGACATGACGGCCGGATCCTTCCCGCATTCGAACGGCCCCAGATAGAAATCGACCGAAGGCCCCCATTCGCCGAGATCCTTCGGCAGAGCCTGCGCGAGCGACATATCGCTCTTTCCGCGTGCGGCATCCTCGATCGCGCGGCGCGCGCGCATCAGGGTCGCGAGATATTGCTCAAGCTCACCTTCGCGGGCATTGCGCCGCCCGATGCGCATTTTCTGCCCCGGCGGCGCCGGATAGATCTCGAAGCCGCTGCCGGGCGCAAGCCGCGCCACCGGATTCGAATCCGGCTCATGCAGCCAATGCGCGCCGAGATCGCAGGGCATCCCAAACAGCGACATATCGGTGATGCAGCGCCCGCCGATCCGGCCGGATGCTTCGAGAACGATGGCGCGACGGCCCGCAGCCGCGATCCGGCGCGCGGCCGCGATCCCGGCCGCTCCCGCGCCCACGATCGCGACATCGGTTTCCGCCGCGAAGGACAGATTACCCGTCACGGGAAACGACGCTGCTCCAGCGAGTGCCGCGAGGAACGAGCGGCGGGAGATTGGTGGCATGGTTACCGAATTCGATGCGCCCGTTCCTCACTATCCGCAAAAAGCAGGGTTCTGCAAACGGATGATGACGGTTCCGTACCAGACCGGGCGATCGCGCGACGGCGACCGTGAACCGGATCGCAAGGCCTTTCGACAAAACTGGAGACAAGCAGAACAACCGCGGCGGGTCCCCCATCCGGCCGAACCGGATGACCCGCGCGGGAGGATCGCGATGAGCATGCTGCTCGACGGCATCGGGCGTTGGCTGGCCCGTTATCTGGAGGAGCCGGTAGAGGGCTATGAACCCTTCACGCCGAGCAACTTCGACGCGCTCAGCGCCACCTTGCGGCCGGGCGACGTGATCCTTGTTGAAGGCAACAACCACGTTTCCGGCATCATCAAATATCTCACCCAATCGACCTGGTCGCATGCCGCGCTCTATGTCGGCCGCATCGGCGACCGCGAAACCGAAAGCGGCGAACCGCTGGTGCTCGTCGAGGCCAATCTCGGACAGGGCGTGGTGGGCGCACCCCTGTCGAAATATGCGCGCTATCACACCCGCATCTGCCGCCCGACCGGCCTGACCGACGACGACCGCATGCGTGTCTGCAATTACGCCGCCGAGCGCATCGGCTTCGACTATGACGTGAAGAACATTCTCGATCTCCTGCGCTATCTGTTTCCGCTGCCGGTGCCGCAACGCTGGCGGCGGCGGCTGATGAGTCTGGGCTCCGGACATCCCACGCGCATCATCTGTTCGGCGCTCATTGCGCAGGCCTTCGATTCGGTGCGCTATCCGATCCTTCCGAAAATCAGCCATGTGGAGGGCTATTCCG
>JAEVZN010000295.1 GCA_023392205.1 Pseudomonadota bacterium | reverse complement strand
CTTGGCAACTAGGGGAGGTCGCGATGTCGCATGATCACGACCAGCACGATCCTGGCGGCCACGACCGTCCCTACCTGATGTCCCGGGTGAACATGTTGCTGGCCTCGTCGTCATGTACGTCGTGATGGTGACGATGATCGATGGCCTAGGCGCGGCGGCAAATCGATCTTCAACTACGTGATCGTTCATCGTGAAAGATTCAATCGTCCGCCCAGCGGCGCAGCAAGTTGGCGTGCGATTTCGACAGCAAATCGAGTTCGAGCGTCTTGCCCAATTGCGCGAATAACCTGTGCCGCGCAGTTTCCAGATCGAAAAGTATTTCTCGTGCGGCGGCGTCGCGTACAAGGCTACGCACCCAAGTCACTGCCGCCAGACGCTGGCCGCGCGTTACCGGCGCGACGCGATGCAATGCGGTCGTCGCGTAGACGACGGCGCTGCCGGCTGGCAGCTTAATGTCATGTTCGCCGGCCGCTGATTCAATAACCAAATCGCCGCCGTCGTAATCCGACGGGTCCGACAGAAACACTGTCACCGAAACGTCCGTGCGCATGCCGCCCATAAGCGGATTGTCTACATGGCTTCCGTAGTCCATGCCCGGCACGTAGCGGCTGAACAGTGGTGGCCTGATCGATTGCGGCTGCGTCGCCATGTTGAACAGATCGTGGTCCCAAAGTCTGTCGGTCACGAGTTTCTGCATCTCGGGCAGTTCGTTATCATCGTGGTCAACTTGCTCGTTATGCTTGACCTTGCTTGCTTCTGATCCGGCCGTGGACCTGCCATCCGCGAACCTGGCTTTTGCCAGCCACGCTCGCAGTCGTGTGACCGTCGCGTGGTCAATCAGGTCGGCAATATGAAGAAGCATTCAAACCTCCGCGCACTTCCATTTATTTATGGTATTGAAGCACAAGTATGCATGTTCCAATATCATGGGGATTGCGCCGTGGGAGACAGGCCGTGAAGCGTATGAAACTCTGGGTGGGCGTCGGTGCCGTGGTGTTGACGCAGGGCACCGTTGTCGCGCTCGACAAGGGCGGCCTAGACGTATCATTCGGTGGATCGAAGGCCATTGCCCAGTCAGGTGAGCGCGGCGAAGGTGGCGAGCGCGGCGAAAAAGGCAAGCAAGGCGAACGCGGGAACCGCAATCAGGGTGAGCGAGGCGAGCGCGGGAACCGCAGACAAGGCGGCGAACAAGGCGAACGCGGCAATCGAAATCCCGGGGAGCAGGGCGAGCGCGGTAATTCCGGCGAGAGAGGCGCGCGGGGACGTGGTGAGCGATTTAACCCGCCATACGTATCGCGCCAATACCGGCCTTACTGGCACCTGCCGCCTGGACTGACGCCGGGTCAATTCGATGCATTAGTCAGGGGTATCGATCCCAGGGATGTCTGGCCGCCAATTCCGCCCTTAGTTCTCAATGCGATTTTTAGCGGCGCGTATGACAACGCGATACGCGCTGCGCGAGGTGACCGTATAACTCCGCATGACAGACCGCTATTCCAGTGAACGGTAAGTTCAACCCCGCGCTCGCATTTCAGCCCGGGCACCGTTCCTCCAGGAAAGTGCGCGGAAGAACCAAGTGCCTTGAGACAAGCGCTTGAACGATAAGCGTGTATCGCACGATACTTTTCGCTCAATCCGGAAAGGCGTTTCGGTTCCGCCTAGGTGTCAGGGGCGGTCAGACATGTATTGCGACATGTTGCCCGCGCCCTGACGATCCTTGAGGCCGTCACATTGGCTGGACGCCCGCTTTTTGTATCACGTCGCGAAGCTTGGCGGTTTCGGCGGCAATGAACTTGGCCAGTTCTTCCGGGCCGGGGGACACCGGTTCGGCACCCTGCTCGGTAAAGCGCTGGCGCACATGCGGATCGTTGATGGCGTCCTGCAATGCCGCGTAGACCTTGTCGATGATCGGCTTCGGTGTACCGGCCGGCGCAAGCAGGGCAAACCAGGCGCCGGTCACGTAGTCCTTCACGCCGGCTTCGGCCGCTGTCGGGACGTCCGGGAGCGCGGTCATGCGTTTATCGCTGGTAACCGCAAGCGCGCGCGCGTTGCCGTTCTGAAGCAAGGCCAGCACATTCGGCAGCAACTGGAATCCGATCGGGACCTGACCGGCAATGAAATCCGGAGTGTATTGCGCGATGTTGCGGTAAGGGACATGCACCAGTTCGACGCCTGCAAGCTGTTCGAAGAAGGCGCCGGCAATGTGCTGGGACGATCCAACACCGACGGTGCCGTAATTCAGCTGCTTGGGCCGCTCTTTCGCATAGGCGATGAATTCGCTCAGCGTCTTGGGCGGCAAGCTGGAATTCACGATCACGATGTTCGGAAGCACCGCGAACAGCGAGATCGGTGCGAAGTCCTTTTCGACGTCGTAGCCGAGCGTCTTGAACAGCGTCCGGTTGGCAGCAAGCGGCCCCGATGTGCTCATCAGAAGCGTGTAGCCGTCCGGCGCCACTTTTGCCGCCGCGGCGGTCCCGGAATTTCCGCCGGCACCCGGCCGATTGTCCACGATGATCTGCTGCCCGAGCGTTTTTGACATCCGGTCGAACATGATGCGGCTGATGACATCGCTCGCGCTTCCACCTGCAAACGGCAGGATCACGTTGATCGGCCGGGTCGGATAGCTGTCGGTCTGGGCGTGTGCGAATGTTGCCCAGCCCACCAGAAAAGCTGTAGAAAGCAGCGTGACTTTTCTTAACATGTCGTTTCCTCACCTTCGTTTTTGTGGTTTCCGAACTTCTGACTAGACCGATATCGCCTCCAGCAAACGTGCGCGGCTTGTCTCGTTCGCCGCATCGCCGCTCTGCATGACCCGTCCGCGCTCGATTGCAATGAAGCGATCGCACAGGCCAAGCGCCTGATGCACATTCTGCTCGACCAGCAGGATCGAACAACCTGCGGCCTTCATCTCCGAGATGATAGCGTAAAGATCCGCGACGATCATCGGCGCGAGGCCCTCGCTCGGCTCGTCGATCAGAAGCAGCCGCGCTTCGCCAACCATCACGCGGGCCATGGCCAGCATCTGCTGTTCGCCGCCGGATAGTGTGGTACCGAGCTGATGGCGGCGCTCCAGCAGGCGGGGAAATCGTCCATAGATGCGCTCGAGCGCGGCACGGTCCCCGGCGCGTGAACGGTCGGGCACCTGCAGGAAGCCCAACGTCAGGTTCTCCTCGACGGTGAGCCCGGGAAAGATACGCCGGTCTTCCGGTACGAACCCGACGCCGCGCCGCGTAATCACATTGGCGTCGAGCCCGTCGATCCGCGATCCGGAAAACTCGATCTCGCCCTGGGTCGGCCTGATCCAGCCGGCGATGGTCTTCAGCAGCGTGGTTTTGCCGACCCCGTTACGGCCGAACACGCCCATCACCTCGCCGTCGCGCACAGACAGATCGATCCCCTGGATGATGTGGCTGGCGCCGTAATGGGTGTGCAGGTTCCTGATCTCGAGCATGATCAGGCCTTCCCGAAATAGGCGGCCTGAACGGCCGGGTTGTTGCGTACGGCGGCGGGCGCTCCGTCGGCAATCGCCTGCCCCTGATGCATTACGATCACATGGTCGGACAGGCTCATCACCAGACCGATATCGTGCTCGATCAGGAGGATCGTGACGTCATCGGCAAGCGACTTGATGAGGGCGGCGGTGTCCTGGGTGTCGCCGTGGCTCATCCCCTGCGTCGGCTCGTCCAGCAACAGCACTTTCGGCTTGCAGGCCAGCGCCACCGCGACCTCGAGTCGCCGCTGCTCGCCATGCGAGAGTTCGGCAACCTGGTAATGCCTTTTTTCCGTCAGGAAAAAACGCGCCAGCAATTCGTCGACCCGGTTCAGCGCGATCACGCTAGCGGATACCGGCCGCAAAGC
>JAEVZN010000272.1 GCA_023392205.1 Pseudomonadota bacterium | reverse complement strand
GTCGAAATACCACTTGTTGAGCAGGAAGCGGTACAGCAACTGGTGCTGCGCGGCCAGCTGGACGGGAATGCGGGGGTCGCGGATGTAGAATAGCCACGCCACAGCAAAGCCGATTGCCATCATGATGGCCGGCAGCCAGACCACAAGCCGCGGGACATGGTGCATGTCCTCAAGGATGGTGTTACCCGCCGAGAAGGACAGCGAATTGCGGAAGAAGTCCTGCACGTGATGTCCGGCGAAATATTCGTAGAACGGATAGCCGGCCAGGAAAGAGCCGGCGGCCAGCACGAAGAGCGGCACCAGCATCACCATTGGGCTTTCATGTGCGGCATCGTAATGGTGCCGGTCATGCGGCTTGCCGTGGAATGTCTTGAAGATCAGCCGCCAGGAATAGAAGGACGTCAGCACGGCCGCGATCACTGTGCAGGCAAAGCCATAGATCGCGAACGGATTCTTGCCGGCATAGGCGGCTTCGATAATAGCATCCTTGGAGAAATAGCCCGCGGTCAGCGGGAATCCGGTCAGCGCGAGCGTCCCGATCACCATCAGCCAATAGGTGACGGGAATCTTGTGCCGCAGCCCACCCATATTGCGGATATCCTGCTCGTGATGCATCGCATGGATAACCGAACCGCTGCCAAGGAACAGCAATGCCTTGAAGAAGGCATGTGTGAACAGGTGATACATGCCGACCGAATAGGCGCCGACGCCCATCGCGACGAACATGTATCCGAGCTGGGAGCAGGTCGAATAGGCAATGATGCGCTTGATGTCGTTCTGCACCAGACCGACGGTGGCTGCGAAAAAAGCCGTCGTTGCGCCTATGATAGTGACCACCATCAGGGCCACGGGTGCGAGTTCGAACAGCGGAGAGAGCCGCGCCACCATGAACACGCCTGCCGTCACCATGGTCGCGGCATGAATGAGCGCCGAAACCGGCGTGGGGCCTTCCATCGCGTCAGGCAGCCAAGTGTGCAGCAGGAACTGGGCAGACTTGCCCATCGCGCCCATGAAGAGCAGCAGGCAGATCAGCGTCAGGGCGTCGGCCTGATGACCAAAGATCCCGATTGTCTTGCCGGTCAGCGCGGGGCCTTGAGCGAAGATGGTGTCGAGATCGACCGCACCGGTCATCATGAACAGCGCGAAAATGCCGAGCGCGAAACCGAAATCGCCTACCCGGTTGACAAGAAATGCCTTGATGGCGGCCGCGTTGGCTTCCGGCTTCTGGTACCAGAACCCGATCAGCAGATAGCTCGCCAGCCCTACCCCTTCCCATCCGAAGAAGAGCTGCACGAGGTTGTCGGACGTGACCAGCGCCAGCATTGCGAAGGTGAACAGCGACAGATAGGCGAAGAAACGCGGGCGGTGCGGGTCTTCGTGCATATAGCCGATGGAATACAGATGCACGAGCGCCGACACGGTCGTCACGACGACCAGCATCACGGCGGTCAGCGGATCGATACGCAAGGCCCAGTCGACCCGGAGATCGCCGGACTGCATCCAGGTAAACAGGACGATACGTTCGTCGACATGGCCAAAGCCGACCCGCACGAAGGCGTACCAGGACAATGCCGCGGAGGCGAACAGGAACAGGGTCGTAACGAGTTCGGACGGGCGCGCGCCGATGACGCGTCCGAACAGGCCCGCAATCAGACAGCCGATCAGCGGCAGAAAGACGATCGCCTGGTACATGCGTTATCTCACCTTGCGCATGATCGAGGCCGCAGACCGGCCCTCATGGAACGGGACCATGCGTCAGCCCTTCATCAGATTGACGTCCTCAACCGCGATGGAGCCGCGGTTGCGGAAATAGACGACGAGAATGGCAAGCCCGATAGCGGCCTCGGCCGCCGCCACCGTCAGCACCAGAAGCGCGAAAATCTGCCCGGATATGTCGCCCAGAAAACTCGAGAACGCCACCAGGTTGATGTTGACCGAGAGCAGGATCAGCTCGATCGACATCAGGATGATGATGATGTTCTTGCGATTCAGGAAGATGCCGAAAATCCCGAGCGTGAACAGGATCGCGGCAACCGACAGATAATGTCCAAGTCCGATTGTCATGGCTGCAGCCCCTGCCCCGGCCGCACCTTGCGGATCTCGACAGCGCTCTGGGGATTGCGCGCCACCTGGTCAGAAATGTTCTGCCGCTTGACGCCTTCCTTGTGCCGAAGGGTCAGCACGATGGCGCCGATCATTGCGACCAGCAGCACAAGTCCGGCTGCCTGGAAATAATAAACATATTGGGTGTAGAGTACGAGACCGATGGCTTCGGTGTTGGACACGTCTGTCGGGATCGGGGCCTCAGCGACGCGCGGAACGCCAGGACCGAAGGTCCACGCCCCGACCACCAGCAGAATCTCCGCAAGCAGGATCACGCCGATCAGGGCGCCCACCGGCAGATATTGCAGGAAGCCCTCACGCAATTCCGCGAAGTCCACATCGAGCATCATCACGACAAACAGGAACAGTACCGCGACGGCGCCGCCATAGACCACGACCAGGATCATCGCCAGGAACTCGGCGCCCAGCAGCAGGAACAGGCCCGCCGCGTTGAAGAAGGCCAGGATCAGAAAGAGAACCGAATGCACCGGATTGCGCGCCGCAATCACCATGAAAGCCGACGCGATGCAGGTTCCAGCAAACAGATAAAAGAAGAGTGCGGGGAGGATCATACTGCTTACCGGTATGGCGCGTCGAGGCGGATGCTCTGGGCGATTTCCCGCTCCCAGCGATCGCCATTCGCGAGCAGCCGCTCCTTGTCGTAATACAATTCCTCGCGAGTCTCGGTGGCGAATTCAAAATTCGGCCCTTCGACAATTGCATCGACCGGGCAGGCTTCCTGGCAGAACCCGCAATAGATGCACTTCACCATATCGATGTCGTAGCGCGTGGTGCGGCGCGTCCCGTCATTGCGCCGCGGACCCGCCTCGATGGTAATGGCCTGGGCCGGGCAGATCGCCTCACACAGCTTGCAGGCGATGCAGCGTTCTTCGCCGTTCGGATAGCGGCGCAGGGCGTGCTCGCCGCGGAAGCGCGGGCTCAGCGGCCCCTTCTCGAAGGGATAGTTGAGCGTGACGCTGGGCTTGAAGAAGTAGCGCAGGGTCAGCGCGA
>JAEVZN010000253.1 GCA_023392205.1 Pseudomonadota bacterium | reverse complement strand
GGTCAGCACCATGAAATAGACGGCCACGCCCAGCAGCGCGAGACCGGCCACCAGCATGCCGGTGATGGCGCCCGCCTTGAAGGCGATGTCCAGACCACCCGACAGCGAAGAAATCGCGGCCTGTGCCGTGCGGACGTTGGCGCGGACGGAGATGTTCATGCCGATGAAGCCGGCCATTCCTGACAGGATCGCCCCGATGGCGAAACCGATCGCCACCAGCCAGCCCAGCAGCAGGCCGACGACCACGAAAATCACGATGCCGACGATGCCGATCGTGGCGTATTGGCGTTTCAGATAGGCCTGCGCGCCCTCACGGACGGCGGCGGCGATCTCCTGCATCCGGGCTGAGCCCTGGTCGGCGCTCATGACCGACATGGTGGCCCAAACGCCGTAAACGATGGCGAGCAAACCGCAGGCGATGATCACCCACAAAGCTGTCATTGTAGACCTCGATTGACATGGAAGAAGCCGGAAGTCCCCCATCCGGCTGTGCTGGTTAGAGCCCTGGCGCGCGGAATCGCCTCCGCCCGGGTCCAAAAGCGCGCGGACATTGCCAAAAACATAATCGCAAAGCAACTGGCGAAATAGGCTGATTTACAAGGGTTTCTGTCCAGTCCGGCGGACACGGGAGCCGGCAATTGTCGGGTTCCTGCAACAAACCGGTTGCCGCCGCGTTGTCATTTCGAACCTTCGCTGCGGATGCCGCGACTGACCGTCAGACAGCTTCAAACGGGACACGCGCCATGCAGCTCAGCGGCTTTCAGATCAAGACCTTGCAACGCCTTCTCGCCACCGAGATGCCGCTCTCGGCGGTCTGCGACTCGCCCGAAGGCGAGGCCCTGTGCTGGAGCGGGTTTGTCGGAATCAAGCCAAAGGGCCGCGGCATCTATGCGACCGCGCAGATCACCGACCGCGGGCGCGCCGTGCTCGGTCGGATGCAGTAACTTAAGGCCCACGGCATTTCGCCCCTCATCCGGCGCGGATGAATATCGGCCGGATATCCTTCGTCGTCCCGTCGGTCAGGCCGAGATCGGTCAGATGCGGTCCCGGATTGCAGGCCAGCGACTGGCCGCTCAGCGCCTTGAACGTCCGGTAGGGCGGCTGCCAGCGGCAAATCTCGCCTGCCGCCCTGACGATCTCGGCATGCGCGCGCGCAACCTCCTGCGGCCCGTCGGGCGACAGCATGCCCGCGACCGGATAGGCCAGCTGCGCCCTCACCCTGCCCTCCTTCACCACAACAATGCCGCCCTGCATCCCGATCACGGTATTGGCGGCGAGCGCCATTTCCGCCGGATCGTGGCCGTACAGGATGAGGTTATGGGAATCGTGCGAGTATGAGGTCGCGAAGGCCCCGCCCCAGCGGTCCCACCCTTCGATGATCGCCAGTTGCGGTGCCGGATCGTTGCGGCCGTGCCGGTGTACGATAGCCATGACGCTGAGATCGTCCGGAACAATCGCAAACCCGTCGCGCACCTCGACCTCGACCTCGCTCCATGAATTGAAGCGCGCGCCCTTGATGGTTTGCAGGACCGCGCGGCCGTTGGCGACGTCCGGCACGCGGATGCGGAAATCGTCTTCCGTCAATTCCGCAACCTTCATCGTGTTCTGCATCGGCGGTGCGACAGCGGGAATGTCCACAATCATCCGCCCGTCCTGCGCGACATGCCGGCCATCGGCATAGACCCGCGCCACGGCGACAGTCGTGAGATCGGACAGAACCGCGAGATCGGCCCGCCGTCCCGCAGCCACCAGTCCGAGATCGTCGCGCCGCAGCCGGATTGCATTGTTGATGGTGGCGCAGCGCACGGCCTGCAGCGGGTCGAGGCCGTAACGGATCAGTCTCCGCAGCACATCGTTGATACCGCCATGATCGACCAGATAATCCGGAAACACATCGTCGGTGCATATTGTGAGGCTCGCCGGAATGACAGGCAGCGTGTTGAGCGCGGCCACCACGTCGGGAAGCAGGTAATCGTGCGATCCACGGATCTCCACGGTGAAGCCGGCGCGCAGCTTTTCCAGTGCATCGGCACCTGATGTGATCTCGTGATCGGCGGTGATTCCGGCATCGAGATAGGCCATGAGCCCCGGTCCGGTCAGACCGCGCGCATGTCCCTCGACGATCTTCCCGGATGCATTCGCCGCTTCGAGGATGCCCATCATGCGCGGCTGCGTTTCCAGCACCGCCCGCATATCCATGACTTCGGCGAGGCCCGCAATTTCCGGCCAGCCCAGCAATTCCCCGATCTCCGTCGCCGTAAAATCGGCGCCGGATATTTCAAGGCCCGGCGCCGCCGGCACACAGGACGAGGCCTGCACAATCACGCGCAAGGGCAAGCCCCGCGAGGATTCCACGGCGTAGCGGATGCCGTCGAGACCGAGGACGTTGGCCAGTTCGTGCGGGTCCCAGAAGATCGCGGTCGTACCCTGCGGCACGACCACTTCGGCATAGCGATGCGGCAGCATGTGCGAGGATTCCACATGCACATGCCCGTCGATGAATCCGGGGGCGACGATCAGCCCGGATAGGTCATGCGTGTGGGCTGCTTCCGAAAAGGCGCCGGGCGCATGCACACTGGCAATCAACGGTCCGACAATGCCGATATCGGCAGCCCGGATTTCCAGGGTCGCGACATCGGCAATCTGTGCATTGCGCAGCAGCAGGTCGAACGGCACCTGCCCCTGAGCCGCCTTGATGGCGCGCTCGCGGATCGCGAAGGCCAAAGGCTCACGCATGGAACGCTATTCGGCCTTGATGTTGGCGGCCTTGACCAGAGCCGAGAATTTTTCGGTCTCGGCCGCCAGGAAATCCGCGAATTCCTTCGGCGAATTGCCGACCACCCGCAACCCGAAGGAATTGAGCTTCTCGGCCACCGGCTTCTCTTTGAGTGCCTCCGCAAGCACTTCATGCAGCTTCGCAACAATTGCGGGGTCTGTCTTGGCGGGCGCGAACAATCCGAACCAGACGGTCAGGCTCACATCCTTCAGATCCGGCGTTTCGGCAAGGCTCGGGATTTCCGGAGCAATCGGCGAACGCTCGGGCTCCGTCACGCCGAACGCCCTGATATTGCCGGCGCGCACCTGCGGCAATGCCATGACCAGCGGCAGGACTGCCAGATCGACCTGGCCGCCCATCAGTTCGGTCGGGATCTGGGCGCCGGTCTTGTAGGGGACATGCACCATCGACACCTTGCCCTCCTTGTTGATCATCTCGCCAGCCACATGCAGCGAGGTGCCCACGCCGGAGGTGGCGTAATTGTATTTGCCGGGCTGATCCCTGAGCAGCTTGATAAGTTCTGCGGTGTCTTTCGCGGGCAGATCATTCTTGCCGAGCAGGATCAGCGGCGAGGATCCGACCATGGAGACCGGCTGCAGATCCTTGGCGGCGTCGTATTGTACACGCGACGGCGAGACGAGCTTGGCGATAACGATCGTGCTCTCGACCGAGAACAGCAGCGTATAGCCGTCCGGTGCCGCACGCACCGCGCGCGTGGTCCCGATCACACCACCGGCGCCCGCGACATTCTCGATGACGATGTTGCCGTTGAGTTTCGCACCCATTCGCTCGGCAACAACGCGAGCCACCGCATCCACACTGCCTCCGGGGGCGTAGGGCACGATCAGGGTGATGGGCTTTGTGGGATAGGTCTGGGCGGCGGCGGGCAAGGAAAAGCTCAAGCCGAACGCGATCAGGACAGCACACGGAACCGCAAGTCTGCGCATGGCGACACTCTCTCAGGACAAGGCCCGGCAGCCGGAAATACAGCATGTCGCAGCGATAGCGACGCGGCAAGGGTCATGGCCGCGCAGGCAGAGGCTCTGCGGATCACGCCGCCTTGGGGCGCTCGCGCATCACCAGCCAGATCAGCATCGCGCCGGCAATCGCCACCACCGGGAACACGATCTGGTTCACCGCCGCCCAGCCGAACATCGCCAGCACCTTGCCGGAGGCGAAGGAACCGATCGCCATCGATCCGAACACGAGAAAGTCGTTGAAGCTTTGCACGCGCGTGCGCTCTTCCGGGCGATGCGTCTGGGTGACCAGCGCGGTGGCGCCGATGAAACCGAAATTCCACCCCACACCGAGCAGGATCAGGCCGATCCAGAAATGCCATAGCGTGATGCCGGCAATGCTGATCGCTGCGCTCGCAATGAGCATCAGGAAGCCCGCGCCGATCACTTTCTCCACGCCATAGCGGGCGATCAATGTGCCGGTGAAGAAACTCGGTGCGAACATCCCGAGCACATGCCATTGCAGGCCGAGCGCCGCCTCGGTGACGGTATGGTTGCACTCGATCATGGCAAGCGGCGCCGAGGTCATCACCATGTTCATCATGGCGTAGCTGGCGATGCCGCAAGCCACCGCGACGACGAATTTCGGCTGCCTGACGATCTCGCCAAGCGGCCGTCCGGAATTCGCCTTTGTCGCGGGCGGGGGCGTCGGGATCTTGAGCGCCATCAGGGTGAGGCCGGCGATCACCGCCACCAGCGCCTGCGCAAGATAGGTCGCCGCGAACAGATACGGTGCCCACAGGTCCTTGGTCAGGATCACGATCTGCGGCCCGACAATGGCGGCGGCGACACCCCCGAACAGCACCCAGGAGATCGCCTTGGGCCGGAAGGCATCGCTTGCCGTGTCGGCCGCCGCAAAGCGATAGGCCTGATGCGCAGCCGCGTAGAGACCGCAGAAGAATGCGCCGACATTGAAAAGCACGAACGAGCCTTGCAGCACCGCCGCGCAGCCAATGAGGCCGGTGATCACGCCGCAGACGGTCCCGACCTGAAAGGCGGTGCGCCGTCCGTAAAGGCGGGCCAGAGCGCCGACCGGCAGCGTGCCGAGCCACATGCCGATGACATAGACGCTGATCGGAACCGTGGCGTAGATCTTGTCGGGGGCGAGCATGGCGCCGGTGATCGCGCCGGTCGCCAGCATCACGGTGTTGTTGGCGCCGGCCATGGCCTGCGTGACCGCCAGCACCAGCGCGTTGCGGCGCGCCAGCGCATCGTCGATCAGATGGGTCGCAGGTTCCGCGGCGGCAGACATGTCAGGGGTCCCGGCAAGGCCGGACCTACATATCGGGCGGACCGAATATTATCCAGTGCCGGGCCTGCAGGTCAGAATTGCACGCCCCACTGAGCGTCAGAATCGAAACGCACCGGGATGCCGGATGGTGAAATCCCGCAGGGAAACGAAATCCGGGGCGCCGAGCTGGCGCAGCGCCACGGAAATCTCCTCGATCAGCATCTCGCTCACGAAATCCGCTCCGCCCTCGCCGATCGCGCCGACGCCGTAGAGAAAGGCGCGGCCGGCCAGCACCCCATGCGCACCGAGCGCCATCATCCGTACCACGTCGAGTCCCGAACGGACCCCTCCGTCGCACAGGATGGTGGCTTTCGACCCCACCGCCTGCGCAATCGCCGGCAACACGTCGGCGACGGCCGGGGCGGCTTCCAGCTGGCGGCCGCCATGATTGGAGACCTGGACACCCTCGAGACCGATTGCCACCGCCTGCTCGGCATCCTGCGGATGCATCACGCCCTTGATCACCATCGGGCCCTTCCACAGGTCGCGGTAGCGCTTGATCTCCTCGAAAGTGAGCGCGCCGCCCACCTCGCGCTGCGCGAACCACGCGATATCGGCCTTGCTCGGATTGGGGCCGCAATAGGGGGCGAGACAGGGGAAGCTCGGCTGACCGTTGCGCCACATCGCGTGAAGCCAATGCGGCCGCACGGCCGCCTCCAGAATGGTCTTTAGGGTCGGCCGGAACGGCAAGGTGAGCCCGTTGCGCAATTCGCCCGGCCGCTTGGCACGGCCCGGCGTGTCGACCGTCACCACCAGCACATGCACACCGGCCGCCTGCGCGCGGCGCACCAGATCGAGGCCGACCTTGTGGTCGTCCCTGGCCAGCCGGTAGAGCTGGAACCAGACCACATCGGGCGCGATCTGCGCCAGTTCCTCCAGCGCCACGCCGTTGACCGTGCCGGCATTATAGGGAATGCGCAGCCGTTGTGCGGCGCGGGCCAGCATCCGCTCTGCGCCCGGCCAGAACACACTCTGCAGACCCATCGGGGCGACCCCGATAGGCGCCGCATAATGGCGTCCGAACAACGTCACATCGGTTGCGACCGGCCCGCGATCGTTGCCGACGCGCGGCACGATCTCGATGGCATCGAGCGCGGCTGCATTGCGCTGCACTGCGAGATTCTGCCCTGCCCCACCCGCGACGGTTTCGTAGCCGAGCGAGGGGATACGGCGCGCCGACGCCTTGCGCAGATCCTCCATGGTCGGAAAACGCCGCCTCAGTTGCGCCTCGCGCGTCGATCCGGCGACACCCCAGCCGGTCGGCGCGGGCTTCATGGCAGTACGGTCATGCATGTTTTGCGTTTCTCCCCGCCACCACTATAGCGGTTCGAAGCGCGGTCAGAAGTGGCTGAACGAGGTCCGCGAGAAGGAAAGCGTTGCGCCCTGCGCATCGATCCAGTGCGGCGGCGTGTCGCCGGCCACGATGTCTCCGATCTCCGTGACGGCGATCGCGGCCGCTTTCGCGGTGTCGCAAAAGTCGCGCACCCGTTCCGGCGGGATGGTGCAGAGGATCTCGTAATCGTCGCCGCCGGCGATCATGGGCTCCAGCAGTACCGGGGCGGCGGCAAGCGCCGCGCGCCCCGCTTCCGACAACGGCAAAGCCGCTGCTTCGATGCGCGCGGAGACACCCGAGACTGCGCACAGCTTGGCGAGGTCGCCCACGAGCCCGTCCGACACATCCATCGCCGCCGTCGCCGCATGCCGCACGGCATCGGCGAGCGCGACCCGCGGCTGCGGTACCCGGTAACGCCCGATCAGATATTGCACCTGCAGCGCGGACAGGCCGCGCCGCGCCGCCATGTCGGCATCTCGCAGCAGACGAAGCCCGAGCGCTCCATCGCCGACACTGCCGCTGAGCA
>JAEVZN010000125.1 GCA_023392205.1 Pseudomonadota bacterium | reverse complement strand
CATCTATCCCACGAACGCGCTCGACTATTCCTCGAACTTCCTCAAGATGTGCTTCGCGGTTCCCTGCGCAGACTATACCGCCAATCCCGTCATGGCGCGCGCGATGGACCGCATCTTCATCCTGCATGCGGATCACGAGCAGAATGCCTCGACATCGACGGTGCGGCTGGCCGGCTCGTCCGGCGCCAATCCGTTCGCCTGCATTGCGGCCGGCGTGGCCTGTCTGTGGGGTCCGGCGCATGGCGGCGCGAATGAAGCGGCGCTGAAGATGCTGACCGAGATCGGCACCGTGGACCGCATCCCGGAATATGTGAAGCGCGCCAAGGACAAGGACGATCCGTTCCGTCTGATGGGCTTCGGGCACCGGGTCTCCAAGAACTACGATCCGCGCGCGAAGATCATGCAGAAGACCTGCCACGAGGTGCTGGCCGAAGTCGGCAGTCAGGACGACCCGCTGCTGCAGGTGGCGATGGAACTGGAGCGCATCGCGCTGCACGACGAATATTTCATCGAGAAGAAGCTGTATCCGAATATCGATTTCTATTCGGGCATCACGCTGAAGGCGATGGGCTTCCCGACCTCGATGTTTACCGTGCTGTTCGCGGTCGCCCGCACGGTGGGCTGGATCGCGCAGTGGAAGGAAATGATCGAGGACCCGCAGCAGAAGATCGGTCGTCCGCGCCAGCTCTATACCGGCGCGACCCGGCGCGAATATGTGCCGATCTCGACCCGCAAGGCGGCCTGATCCTTCGCGTCGGTTGCAAAAGTTGTTCAAAGGCCGGCTCTCGCAGCCGGCCTTTTTTGTCGCGCGGTCCACAATCGAAAGCCGCCGCGCCTGCCCACACGACGAACATCTTGACAGAATTCCTATAGGACTATATACCTCGCATCGTCCTGTTCGCGAGGGGCGTCTTCCGGAGACGTTCGGCGGATGGAACGGGACGCGGCGTCCTGCGGGCCGGCTCTAACGTGGAGCCGTCTCCCGGGTGGCCCTGGGACCCCGCCCTGCCGGCACTAGGACCGGCGTGCGAGGAGCTCGCTAGGTGTGCCGGGCCTCTGGGTCCGGCACCGGAAGCGCGGCCCTGGGGTTGGCGATAAGCCCTTGTGCTTTCGTCAGAACGCCGTGGTGGAGCGCCGCGAGGCGAGCGCGCTTGCGTGAAAGCGCGCGCCGCACTCAACCGGTGCGGAAAGGATGGTTGCGCCGCGCAGCGCTCCACCTCCCCTCACTCCTGACGTGAGGGACAAGGCAGATCGCATCCGCGCCCGATCCGGCTGTGCGGTCGCATGCGGCTGCGCGCAATTCCCTTTCACTGACGATCAGGAGCTTCCCCATGCCGCGCAACGTCACACGCGTACGCCGAAAGCCGGGTTTGCGGACAAGCCCCCAAGGCGTGCGGGCGCCGGATAGCGGCCGCACCGATCTGCGTGGGCTGTGCCGGGCGCTGCAATTCTGGCGGCTTTGCCCTGGCAAGCCGTGCCGGCGCGCACGCGATTGCAAGGGTGACGCGCAGGCCTGCTTCCATACTTTCTGGTGGCAATTGCGGGAGGAGACGCGCGTCTGGATTCGCGCCGCGATCCGTGCGCGTGCCGGCGGACTGCAACAGACAGAAGCGTTCAGGGCGGCCGATGCGGAGGTCGTCCGCTGGCGTGAACTCGAATGGCAGCACGCAGCGGATTCGTCGCGGCCGGATGCCGGCGAGCCGTCCGCGGACGCTTCACCCGCCAGGCCGGTGCCACAGGTCAGAGTTTTATGACCGCGCCCGGGCCTGAAGGCCGGTTACGACGGATGCGCGCCGCTGCCGTTGATCTGCGCCGCGCGTGCGGCCCCGTCATAGGCCCAGGTCACGTAAGCCGCGCCCCAGGTGAAGCCGCCACCGAATGCGGCGAGGACCAGCCGGTCGCCGACTTTCAATTTGCTCTCGTAATCCCACAGGCACAGCGGGATCGTCGCCGCCGTGGTATTTCCGAATTTCTGGATGGTCATCATGACCCGATCCATCGGCAACCCCATCCGCTCGGCGGTGGACTGGATGATGCGCATATTCGCCTGATGCGGCACCAGCCACTGGATCATCTCGCCGCGAAGATTGTTGCGGGACATGATCTCGCCAGCGACCTCGGCCATCTTCGCGATCGCGAATTTATAGACGGCCGCCCCTTCCTGATGAACGTAATGCATCCGCTTCGAAACGGTTTCGAAGCTGGGCGGCAGCCGGCTTCCGCCCGCCTTCTGATGCAGATGGATCATGCCCGATCCGTCCGAACGGATCAGCGTATCCATGATGCCTTCGCCATTCTCGTTCGGCTCGATCAACACAGCGCCCGCACCGTCGCCAAACAGCACGCAGGTGGCGCGATCGGTATAGTCGATGATGGAGGACATCTTGTCCGCACCAACCACGACCACTTTCCTGCATTGCCCCGACGCGATGAATTGCGAGGCGATGCTGATCGCGTAAACGAAGCCCGAACAGGCCGCCTGGATATCGAAACTGCCGATCGGGCCCATGCCGACCATGTCGCAGATGAGATTGGCGGTCGAGGGAAACACGAAATCCGGGGTCGTGGTCGCGCAGATCAGAAGATCGATATCTTCCGGCTTGTTGCCGGTGCGCTCGAGCAGACCGCGCACGGCTTGCGCACCCATATGCGAGGTTCCAAGCCCCTCACCCTTCAGGATCCGGCGCTCGCGAATGCCGGTCCGCTCCATGATCCAGGCGTCCGACGTGTCGACCAGTTGGGCGAGTTCGCTGTTGCTGAGAACATAGTCCGGCACATACCCGCAAACACCTGTAATCGCGGGTCTTTTTTGATTGTTTATGTGGTTCATGAAGGCTCGCCAATGACCGGGCGATCGAGGGGAATATGCAAATTAGGCGGTTACGGGGCAGGAAGCCAGCCCTTCCCGCCGCATCGCCGTCAATGCGTCTCGCCTTTGGCAACGTGGTCAACAATCTCCGCAGCCCGCAGCGCCGGCTGGGCCCGGCCGATCTCCATGATCTCGTCCAGCCGGGCAAAACCATCCAGCTGCCGCTGGCGCGCCGGCCCGTCCTTGAGAAGAGGAAGCAGCGCTTGAGTCAGTTTCTCAGGCGTGCATTCGGTCTGGATGAATTCGGGGACGAGATTTTCGCCCAGAACGAGATTGGTCAGGATGACGGACGGTACCTTGATGAGGCGCCTTGCGATCATGGCCTCGATCCCCGACACCTTGTAGGCGGCGATCATCGGCACGCCGGAAATGCCGAGTTCAAGCGTGACCGTACCGGACTTCGCAAGCGCCGCCCGGGCATTGCGGAAGGCGGCGCGGCGATCCTCGCGCTTGACCACGATCTGCGGCTTGAGCGGCCAATTGGCGGTCTCGCGAACGACTACATCCTGCAGATGCGGCGTGGTCGGAATGGCGATATCGAGCGGCCAGACGGATTTGGCAACGCGTTCGATCGTGCGTCCGAAGGGTTCGATGAGACGCCGGATCTCGTTCTTGCGGCTGCCGGGAAGCACGAGCAGCAACGGCGGCCCTTCATTGCGCCGTGTCGTCTCGGCTGCATTGGGACGCAATTCGCCGATCTGTTCGACCAGCGGATGACCGACATAGGTGCAGGGCGGTCCCCCGAGCTTGCGATGCACATCGGGCTCGAATGGAAGCAGCGCCAGGACGTGATCGATATAGCCCCGCATGGCTTTTGCCCGGCCCGGCCGCCAGGCCCATACGGACGGCGACACGTAATCGACAATCGGAATGGAGCGATCGGCCTTGCGCACCCGCCGCGCGACGCGATGGGTAAAATCGGGGCTGTCGATGATCACCATGACATCCGGGCGCTCTTGCAGAGCGGCGCGCGCGGTCTGGCGGATCCGGCCGAGGATCATCGGCAAGGCCTGCGTGATTCCCGCGATCCCGACGATGGCGAGGTCGTCGATCCGGAACAGGGACGGAAGCCCCTCCGCCGCCATCTCGTAGCCACCGACGCCGCAGAACTGCACGCCATCGCCATGCCGCGTCTTCAGCGCCTGCATCAATGCAGCGCCCAGCCGGTCTCCGGATTCCTCGGTTGCGACAAGAAATACTTTCATGACCCGCTGACAGTCCCCTCCTGCAGCCCGGCGACGAATATCCCGGCCCGGTCCGCCTTCTCGACGACGCTTTGCGGCTCGGCAACGATGGTGCCGCCGGCGATGACGGCAAGGCCTGACAATCCCGCGGCGATCACACCATCTACCGTGCGCGGACCGATGGAGGGCAAATCGAAGCGGCGATCCTGTCCGGGCTTGGGTGCCTTTATCAGGACGCCCGTCCCCATCGGTGCGCGGAAGCGTCTCGTCCTGCGCATGTCCGCCACCCGCGCCAGCATCTGGTCGGTGCCCTCTGCAGCTTCGATGGCAATCACATTCCGGTTGGCGACCACGACCGCCTGTCCCACATCAAAGGGTCCGATGGCCTTCAGACAGGCCAGCCCCCATTCCGCATCCGTCCGGTCCCGCTCCGACAATTGTATGCGGCCCAGCGCACCTTCGGATACGAGAATTTCCGGAGCCACCTGATGGGCGCCCAGCAGCCGAAACCCGTGGTCCTCGAAGATGCGCGCGACCCCGCTGAGCAGATGATCGTCGCCGCCATAGAAGGACCGGATGGCCCGCGGAAGCACACGTATGGTGGTCAGATCGAAGCTCACCAATTGCCGGAAACCCGGCCGCACCAGGGAGCCGATGAAGATGACGTCGCGCACGCCTTCCTTGCGGGCGATCCGGACAAACCGGCCGAACTGCGCAATATGCGCCCAGTAATGCGGGTAGCGTTCGACATCCGCCGGGCTCGCCCATCCGCGCAAGGCAAACAGCACGACCGGGCGGCCGCTCCTGAGGACGGAATCCGCAACCGTGAACGGGAAGGTGCCGCCCCCGCAGATGATGCCGACGGGGCTTGTCTCGGCCTCCACTGGCGGCGCAGTCATTCCGCCGCGGCCGGGCTCGCCTCTCCGGCCCTGCCGGTCTTGCCGGCTTTCATCAGCGGCCGCGACCCGCCGGCCTTAATGAAGGCAACGACCTTGGCCACCACAGGGTCGTCCGCGAAACCGCGCTCGACCGCCTCGACGCGTTCCTTGAAATGACCACGGACCAGGAACAGCGCGCGATAGGCCTGCCGCAGACCGTGAATATCGGCGCGCGAGTAACCGCGCCGGCGCATCCCCACGACGTTCAGTCCGTCCAGTTCGCCGCGTTGCCCGATCGCAAAGCCGAACGGGATGACATCGGCGCCGAGACCGGTGACGCCGGCGATCATCGCGCTTTCGCCGATGCGGACATATTGGTGAGCAGCGGAATGGCCGCCCATGAACACATGATCCTCGACGATGACATGACCGCCCAGCACGGCGTTATTGGCAAGGGTGACGTTGTTGCCGACCTTGCAATCGTGGCCGACATGGGAGGCGACCATCAGCAGGCAATTGTCGCCGACCGAGGTCAGGCCGCCATCGTCCTCGGTACCGGTATTCATCGTAACGTGTTCGCGGATCTCGCAATTCCTGCCAATCACAAGCCGGGTCGGGCCGCCGCGGTATTTCACGGATTGTGGCGGCGTGCCAAGCGACGCGAACGGGTAGACCACACTGCCTTCGCCAAGGCTAGTATGGCCGGTCACTGCAACATGCGAGATCAGCCGGCAGCCATCGCCGAGCGTCACATGCGGTCCGATCACGCAATAGGGGCCGACCGTGACACCCGTGCCAATAACCGCCCCCTCGGCGATCCGCGCCGTGGAATCGATTGTCGTCTTGCTCGCGTCAGGCATTGACGATCATGGCTCCGACTTCGGCCTCGGCCACCAGAGTGCCGTTCACTCTCGCCTCGCCACGATACCACCACATCATCTTTTTCCGGGCGATCTTGGTCATATGATATTCGAGCGTATCGCCGGGCTGGACCTGCTTGCGAAACTTCGCCTTGTCGATGGTCAGAAAGAAGACGCTCTTGGAGGGACCTCCGGTCGCGCCGGAGGAGATACACAAGACGCCTGCCGTCTGGGCCATCCCCTCGATCATCAATACGCCCGGAAATACCGGGTTTTCGGGGAAATGCCCCATGAATTGCGGCTCGTTGGCGGTGACATTCTTGATGCCGACGGCGAATTCGTCAGCACGCATCTGCGTGATCCGGTCGACCATCAGAAACGGGTAGCGGTGCGGCAGCGATTTCAGGATCAGCGCGATATCGGCGCATTCAAGACTGGTCGGCGTGTCGTTCATTCCGTTCCGCCTTCGGTAACCGGTTCATCCTGCGAT
>JAEVZN010000123.1 GCA_023392205.1 Pseudomonadota bacterium | reverse complement strand
GCACCGATCCGACCGCAAAATAGGCATGTCCGTTCTTGTCGGCATAATTCAGCCGGATCACAGAACCGTCTTCCAGGCGGACACGGACAGACCCCTGGATTTCAGCAAAGAAGGCGTCGATCGGGCTTTTCAGCCAGACAATCTCAAGGCCGCGGCCGGCCAGCGCGCCGTCCTCGATCTGGGCGCGGTCGTAATAGGGGGCGCTCGCGCGCTTGACCACCTTCTTGCCGGCCTTGCCTCTGGCGCCGGAGCGCCGCAGCCTTTGCGTCACCAGATTGGGCGGCCGCTTGTACAGAGGGGTCGTGTAGATGTCGCTTGGAAAGCGCGCGCCCTCCACCACCGGCTCGTAATAGCCGGTGAAGAAACCATCCGTTTCGCCCAGCGCCGACAGCTTCACCGGCCGGAAATTGGTCTCGAAGAAGGTCCGTGCCCCGGCCATGTCCAGCGGCATCGCCGCCATCGCCCGGCCGCACACCTCATACAGGGCGGAATAGGTCTCGCCCCGCGTGGCACGCAGCTTTTCGGTGCTGCGCAGGATCGGCTTGCAGCTGGCGAGGAAGGTCGCATAGGCCTCGGCGTGATCGTCCTGCAGCCAGCCCGGAATCTCGTGCCAGGGCATGGGTTCGACCTGGCTGTTGGGGATTTTGAGCGGATGGGCCTTGCTCGCGCGGCGGACGGTTTTGCGCTCGGTGGCTTTTTTCGGCGCGGCTTTGGCGCTGGCCTTGGTTGTGGATTTTGTGGCGGCGGATTTGGTGGCCTTGCCGTCCTTGGAGGCGGCGTTGCCCGGCCCCACCAATAATCCCAACGAAAGAACGACCGCGGCGGCCATGAAAGCCCGCGCGGCGAATGTCACAGACGATGCTGCCGGCCGTTCCGCCCCGATCAAACCGCCTTGCCCCCTATTGCCCCGCCTCGGTCGCCACGAGCTTCCAGTTCGGATCGCGCGCGGTCACGTCGCGCGCAAAGGTCCACACATCGGTGACTTCCGTCACCTTGTCCGGCGATCCATCGATGACATTGCCGGCTTTGTCGCGGGTGGCGGAAATGAGCTGCGACACGAAGCGCACCGTCACCTGCGCCGTATTGTTGCGCAATTCCGCCCCGGTGATTTCCGCCGTATCCAATGACACGAACTTGTTCTCGACCGTCTCGCCGCGCGATTCCCGGTCCTGGATCGCGGCATCGAAGCCGTCATAGACATCGCGCGACAGCAGCCCTTTGAGGCTCTTGCGGTCGCCGGCGGCAAAGGCGCCGACGATCATCTCGTAGGCGGCGCGGGCGCCGGTCACGAAATGGCGCGGATCGAAGCTTGCATCCTGTGCGACGATGGCATCGAGGCCCGCGGCCACCGGAGAATCCGCGGCGGCGATGCCCTTCCAGCGATCCTCGGCGGGCTCTGAGGGACGGGTCATCGCGCCGGTATTTCGCTGCGGCAGCGTCACGACCTTGTCGCCCGCGGGCGCGGGCGCATCCCGCGTATAGGGATCGTAGGGGGGGCGCTCCCGTCCGGTACGCTGCCCCAGCACGGAACGCAGGCGAATGAAAATAAAGACTGCCAACGCCAGGAAGATGATGGTGTAAATGTCGAACACGTCGCGAATGCCTTTGCAGCCAGAAGCGGGACGGGTTGGCCAGGAAGACCCGAAAATCCGGACCTCCATGCGGACGGAAAGCCGTCCACTGCGTTATCAAGGTACGCGACCGGATTTGGCCAGACGGTCCCTAGCGACGGGCCGAATTGGCCGCGGTTCGACCTGGACCCAAACCCTTGCTCGCGGTGATCTTAGACGATCCCGGTCGCAAAGGCCAACGCGATAAGAGCTGCGGACAGAGGCTCCGATGGGCGCCGGACGATTCATCCTGCTCGGACTTTTGGGCCTCGTTGTGGCCGAGGCCGCGCTATTCCTGATGGCCGGGCGAATCCTCGGCTCGTTCGGCGCATTGTTCACCCTGTTCGCAACTTCATTGCTCGGCTTCGCGGTTCTCGCCCGGATAGGTCGGCGGCTGGCGGGTCGGCTGGCCGACATGCTGGCGCGGCGCGACAGCCCGTTTGCCAAGGCGCCGTCGAGCGGAATTCTGACGATGCTGGGCGGGCTCTTGCTAGTGGTTCCGGGTTTCATCACCGACCTCGCCGGATTGCTGCTGCTGATGCCGGCGGTGCAGGCCAGACTCATTGACCGTCCGCTGCGCAGGCGGTCACGCCCCGGCAAGGAGGTGCTGGAACTGGACCGCAGCCAGTGGCGCGATCTGCCGGACCGGCACGTCGAGGGCAACCGGGACCGCAAGGATCGCCGCTGACTGGCCGATCCTTGTTCCTCCCGGATGCCTATGTTAGCCACTCGCCGCAACGCGGCCCGATCGCGGCATGAACAGGACAGAAGATGGCGAATTCGACCAATGGCGGCCCCAATGGCGGCCCGCAGGCAGCACCGACCGACGAGCAGGCCGCACCGCCGCAACTCAACGTGCTGGCGCAATACATCAAGGATTTCTCGTTCGAGAACCCGAATGCGCCGCGCTCGCTGCAACCGTCCGACACCCAGCCCGCGATCAACATCCAGATCAATGTGAACGCGACGCCCTTCCAGTCCGATTACGAGATCGACCTGAAGATCGAGGGCAAGGCGGAAGCCGGTTCGACGCTGCTGTTTGCCTTCGACCTGATGTATTCGGGGATTTTCCGCATCCAGAACGTGCCGGACGAAAGCATCCATCCGGTACTGATGATCGAATGTCCGCGGCTTCTGTTTCCGTTCGCCCGCGAGATCATCGCCACCGGCGTGCGCAATGGAGGCTTCCCGCCGCTCTATATCGATCCGGTGGATTTCGTGAGCCTGTACCGGCAGAAACTCGCCGAACAGGCCGCGCAGCAGCAGACAAGCTGAGTTAGAGCGTTTTCGAGCGAAGTGGATACCGGTTCGC
>JAEVZN010000031.1 GCA_023392205.1 Pseudomonadota bacterium | reverse complement strand
GATCTATGAGGAAGCCGACCTCATCATGCGGTCGATCCGCGACGTCTATGGCCGCGACATCGACGAGGTGGTGGTCGAGGGCGACGACGCCTACAGCCAGGCGCGCGAGTTCATGCGCATGCTGATGCCGGCCAATTCTGGCAAGGTGCGGATGCACCGCGACGCGCTGCCGCTGTTCGCCCGGTACAATGTCGACGTGCAGCTCGACGCGATGCATTCGCCGGTCTGCCAGCTCAAGTCCGGCGGCTACATCGTCATCAACCAGACCGAGGCGCTGGTCGCCATCGACGTCAATTCCGGCCGCGCCACCCGCGAGCATTCGATCGAGGAAACCGCGACCAAGACCAATACCGAAGCGGCCGCCGAGATCGCCCGTCAGCTTCGCTTGCGCGACCTTGCAGGTCTGATCGTCATCGACTTCATCGACATGGACGAGGGCCGCAACAATCGCGCCGTCGAACGCAAGATGAAGGAGGCGCTCAAGAGCGACCGCGCCCGCATCCAGGTCGGCCGCATTTCGCATTTCGGCCTTCTGGAAATGTCGCGCCAGCGCATCCGCTCGTCGGTGCTGGAAAGTTCGACCGAGACCTGTCCGCATTGCGGCGGGACCGGGCATGTGCGCTCTGTGTCGTCGGTCGCCCTGCAACTCGTGCGCGCGCTCGAGGAGACCTTGCTCAAGGGTGCGACCCACAACCTGATCGTGCGCTCACGCTCCGATGTCGCGATCTATGTACTCAACCACAAGCGCGCGCATCTGCGCATGCTGGAGGAGCGCTTCAAGATCTCCATCGCCTGCAACGTCGATCCGACGCTGACCAGTCATCCGCCTTTCGCCATCGATCGCGGCGAGCAGGTCATGTCGATGGATCAGGCTCGTGCGGTCGCCGCCACCATCAAGCCGGACAGCATCGCGGCCTATGAAGGTGCCGAGCCCGAGGATATGGGCGACACCGAGGACGAGGTGCTCGACGAGATCGAAGCCGAGGGTGAAACCGAAGAGGTTGCGGCCGAAGGCGACGAGACGCGCGAGCGCGGCGGACGCAAGCGCCGCCGCCGCGGACGCCGCGGTCGCGGTCGCGATGCGGATCGCAGCGAGGGCGACGAGGCCAGCGAGGCCGCGTCATCGTCCGACGACGATGAGCCGCGTGACATGTCCGACGAGAATGCCGCTGAAACCTCCGACGATGACGAGAGCGACGATGCGGTCGCGGCCAATGGCGACGCCGACAAGGCCGATGGCGACAAGCGCCGGCGACGGCGCGGACGCCGTGGCGGCCGCCGCAATCGCCGCGATCGCGACGGGGACGGCGAGGGCATCGTCGCGCAAGACGCGCCGGATTCAGAGGGCGGCGACGCGGACGATACCGAAGACAGCATCGCGGAAGCTGCGCAGGCAGAGGTCAGCGACGCCGAGCAACCCGCCCCGATCCCTGAAGAGGTCAGCGCGCCGCCTGCACCGCGCGCTGTACCGGAGCCTGTGGCTGCGGCTGCCGTTGCAGCAGCAGGGTCCGAGACCCCTGCGCCGCGCCGCCGCTCGACCGTGCGCGAAGCGCCGCCGGCCCTGACCGCAGTCGAGAATCTGACGCCCTCCTTAAGCCCGGCTGAACCGGCCAAATCGCAACCCGAGCCCGCCTCTGCCGGCAGCGAACCGGCCATCGCCGAGGTCGAAGAGAAGCCGCGGCGCTTTGGATGGTGGTCCCGGAAGGGCTGATCCCGCCACAACTTCCGTTTTGCAAACAAGAGCGTCGGTCCGGGACATCCCGGACAGACGCTCTTTCTCTGAGCGCATGCAGCATGTCGCCCTTTCGATGATACGCTCTTCACAGGCTGGTAATCGCAGCCTAGATGCTCATATCGAGACAACGATCAGAAGACGTCCGGGGAGACACAGGATGACGCCGCTCGCACAGCAGGAGACTCAACCTCAATCGGTCGAAGCGGTTCTCAATTATGCGCTTAATGACGGCCAGAAGATCGTCGTGCAGCCGGTCGGCGGCGCGTCCACGGAAATGCGCTCGACCGGCACCATGGATCCGCATCTCGTGCGGATCGAGAACGGACGGCCAAAGGACTTCACCCTCGACGGCGACGGCTTCCGACTGGTCCACCACGATACGAAGGTCACGGATTTCTTCGACGCGCAGCAGATCCGCGACATCTATTATCCTGAAATCATTTCGCTGGTCGAGGCGCAGACCGGCGCAAAGCGCGTCGTTGTGTTCGATCACACCCTGCGCACGGCCGACGATGCCGACCGCGAGGCCCGCAAGATCCGCGAAGTCGTGCCGCGGGTGCATAACGATTACACGGAATGGTCCGGCCCGCAGCGCGTGCGCGATCTCCTGCCCGACGAGGCCGAGGAATTGCTCTCACGCCGATTTGCCATCGTGCAGGTGTGGCGGCCGATCCGCCATCCGGTGGAAAGCTTTCCGCTCGCCATGTGCGATGCGCGCAGCATCGCGCCCGACGACCTGATCGTCACCGAACGCCGCCATCCGGATCGCATCGGCCAGACCTATGCGGTGCGCTACAGCGCCGCGCATCGCGGGTTCTGGTTTCCGTGCATGCAGCGCGACGAAGCCATCGTGTTCAATGTCTATGACTCAATGAAGGACGGACGCGCGCGCTGGAGCGCGCATACTGCCTTCGACGATCCGAGCGCACCGCCACAGGCGCGACCGCGCGAGAGCATCGAAGTGCGCACCCTCGCCTTCTTCTGAACCGGCGTTGGTCTTGCCGGAGCGGGCTAGAGCGGTTCCGGCTTTGATGGAATCAAAGCCGGGGCTTTAGCTTCTTGCATTGACGCGTTTTCTTGACGCGAACCGGTATCCACTTCGCTCGAAAACGCTCTATCGTCCGTAGATGACGCCAGGCAGCCAGGTGGCGAGTTGCGGATACATCCACAGCATCGCCAGACAGACGACCTGCAGGCCGACAAAGGGCAGCACGCCGCGATAGATTTCGCCGGTCCTTAGCTCCGGCGGCGCGACACCGCGCAGGAAGAATAGCGAGAATCCGAATGGCGGAGTGAGATAGCTGGTCTGCAGATTGATCGCCATCATGATCGACAGCCAGACCGGATCGACATCCATGTGCAGCAGCACCGGCGCCGCGATCGGCACCACGATGAACAGGATCTCGAAGGTGTCGAGAAACATGCCGAGCACGAACACCACCACCATCACCACAAAGACCGCCCCATGCGCACCGCCCGGCATCGCGGCGAGGAATTCGCCGACAATGGCTTCGCCGCCCAGTCGCGCAAAGACTAGCGAGAACACCGTGGCGCCGAGGAAGATCACGAACACCATGACGGTGAGATTGAGCGCCTGACGCGACACGTCGGTCAGGATGCGGATGAAATCCGGCCGGATCCCGCGATGAAAGAGGATAAAGATCGCGGCCCCCAGCGTCAGCACGACGGCCCCGGTCAGCACGCCGATGGCCTGCGTGGTATAGGCCAGAACGATCAGCGCAATCACCGAGCCGGTCCAGTACCAGAACAGCACCCGCTCCACCTGTTCGGGCGCGAAACGCCGCGCGAGTGTATGCCCGATCAGCCGCACCATCGTGAGCAGGATGGCCCCCAACGCCCCGACCGACGCCGCTTCCGTGGGCGTCGCGATCCCGGCGATGATCGATCCAAGCACCGATGCAATCAGCAAGAGCGTCGGCGCGAGCGCGACCACCATCTTTCGGAAAAGCCCCGGCGCGCGGGTCTTGACCGTGGGCGGCGCGGCATGCGGGCGCATGACAATCACCGCGATCAGCCACAGCGTATAGAGCAAAGCCAGCAGCAGACCGGGCAGGAAGGCGCCGGCGAACAGATCGCCGACCGACAGGGTGCTGGGCACGAAATTGCCCTTGGCGAGTTGCACCTGGCTGTTCGCCGTCTGCATGATCACCGCCAGAAAGACGAGCACGGTGGACGGCGGCACAAGCTGTGCGAGCGATCCGGTGGCGCAGATCAGCCCGGACGACAGACGGCGGTCATAGCCCGTACGCAGCATCACCGGCAGCGAGATCAGCGCCATGGTGGTGACCGTCGCGCCGACGATACCTGTCGATGCGGCGAGCAATGTGCCGACAAGAATGACGGCGAAGCCAAGTCCGCCATGCAGCGGCCCGAACAATTCGCCGAGTGTGGCGAGCAGATCCTCGGCAATGCCGGACCGCTCCAGCATCACCCCCATGAAGATGAACAGCGGCACCGCAATCAGCACATCGTTATTGAGGATGCCCCAATAGCGTAGCGGCAGCGCATTGAAATAGCTGAGGTCGAAGGCGCCGAGCCAATGGCCGATCAGGCCGAAGGCAAAGCCCGTCCCGGCCAGTGTGAACACCACCGGATAGCCCGCCATCAATGCCGCGATCACCGCGGCAAACATGACGAGGCTCAGGATCTCGCCGATCAGCAGGGCGGACATCAGGCGCCCGCCACGCGGGCATCGTCGCGCGCCCGATCGGCGTCACGCGACAGGATCACAAACAGCGCACGCGCAACGATGGCGATGCCCTGCAGCCCGACCACCAGCACGAAGAACAGCAATGTGCTTTTCAGCGCCCACAAGGCCGGCAGGCCGGTATCCTGCTGCGAAGCCTCGTTCATCATCCAGGACATACGGAAGAACGGCCAGCCGGACACCGCCATCATGTAGAGAAACGGCGTCATCAGAAACAACGTGCCGAGCAGGTTGACCCATGCCCTGCCCCGCTCGCTGAAGCGCGCATAAAGCAGATCGACGCGCACGAAGCCGCCCTTCATGAGGACATAGCCCGCACCCAGCGTGATCGCCGCGACATGCGTCCAGGCATACATTTCCTGCAGCCAGATCAGGCCGATATGCATCGCATAGCGCAGATAGACAGTGGCAAAGCAGATCAGCACCGTGGCGAGCGTCAGCCAGGCAACGATCTTGCCGACAAAGTCGGTGAAGGAATCGATCCTGTCCGCGATGGCCAGAAGCCACCGCGGACCGCGACCGGCAGAGGAATTGTCGGCCGCCGGATCCTGCATCAGACGTCAGGCATCAGACGTAGGGAAAATTGAGCCCGCGCGCATTGGCCAGCGCCCGGTTCGACAGGTCGGTCAGCCCAATCATGGTCTGGCGCGCGGCGAAATGGGAATCCCACACCTTCTTGCCGAACGGATCGAGCTTCTCGCGCTCTTCTTTCAGCAATTCGCCCGCCGCCGTACCGAGCGCGATCAGCACCTCGTCCGGCAGACGACGCGCCTCGACGCCATGCTTGTCCTTCAGGGTCTTGAGCGCGTTGGCATTGATCCAGTTATATTCGGCGAGCATGTCCTGATGGCCGGCCTGCGCGGCCACCGTGATCACGCGCTTGAGCGAATCCGGCAGCGCATCGTATTTCGCCTTGCTCACCAGCATCTGCTGGATCGCGCCCTGCTTGTGCACGCCCGGCCAGTAGTAATATTTGCAGACCTGATGGAAGCCGAGCGCCATGTCGTTGGCGGGGCCCGTAAAGTCGGTGGCATCGAGCGCGCCCGATTGCAGGGCGGCGAACACATCGCCCGGCGCCATCACGGTCGGCACCGCGCCGAGCTTGCGGATCATTTCGGCGCCGAGGCCGGGCATGCGCATCTTCACGCCCTTGAGATCGTCGACGCTCTTGATCTCCTTCTTGAACCAGCCGAAGGGCGGCGTATCGATATTGCCGACCGCGAAGCTCTTCAGCCCGAAATTGGCGCTGAGTTCATCCCACATCTGCTGGCCGCCGCCGTAATCGAGCCAGGCGACGTGTTCGACATAGGTCATGCCGAACGGCACCGAGAAGAAGTAACCGAAGGCGCGGTTCTTGCCGAGATGGAAGCCCGGCGTGTCATGCGCCATCTCCGCGGTGCCGTTCTGCACCGCCTCGAAGGTCTGCGAGCCGGGGACGAGTTCACCGGCCGCGAAGACCCGCACCGAGAGCTTGCCGTCGGACATCTGGGT
>JAEVZN010000017.1 GCA_023392205.1 Pseudomonadota bacterium | reverse complement strand
TCTTCGAGCTGGTCGCGATAGACGGCCAGATCGTGGCCGCTATCCGGAGTCGATATCCGGCGCGACAACGGCCACAGCACGGCGAAGATCGCCGCCGCGGTCATCAGGGTGAAAATCACAAATAGCGTCATCGGCTGGGGTTACACCACGGGCCGCGCGGACCCGCAACTGGCCAGCGATCACGCTTTCGAGGCTATTTTGCGCTCGCCAGCGGCCGCTGCATCGCGCGCCTTGACCAGCACGGATGCGTATTCCTCGCCGAACACCTTGGCGCTGAATCGCACCGCCGCATCGAGCTGCGATTGCCGGAACGAGCGGTCGGAGACGCCGGCATTGCGCAGGCTCTCGACCAGCGTCGGAATGGTCCGGTCGAGATAATGTTCGAGGTCGCTCCAGGTGCGTGCGGTCAATTCGCTGACCGCCAGTTCGCCCGCATAGCTGCGGCAGACATTGACGAATTCGATCTGCGATTCGGTTTCATCGACATCGGTCGCATCGACCAGCGATTCGGGCGCGAT
This sequence comes from Pseudomonadota bacterium, assembly GCA_023392205.1. GTDB lineage: Bacteria > Pseudomonadota > Alphaproteobacteria > Rhizobiales > Xanthobacteraceae > Pseudorhodoplanes. The sequence goes on along the minus strand of JAEVZN010000017.1, from coordinate 2,130 downwards.
TTCCTTCACCGGACGCGGCCGCAACAGGCGCCGCACCCGGCCGGACAGGCTTTCGATCTCGCCCTTGAGCAGGTCGGAGACCTGCGCGCGGATGGCGGCAAGCCTGCGGCTCCAGGCCGAATCGTGGTCGAGATTGATTTCTGTGCGCATGCCGCGCGCGGCGTCGTGGATGCTTTTCAGAAGTGCGCCGGTGGCGAGCCCGCGCCCGGTGCGCAACTCCGCCTTCATCTCGCCGGTCATGCGTTCGATCTCGGCGAAGACGATCTCGATCGCCATCGCATAGGGTGTCTCGGCGATGCGGGTCGCCTTGTCGCTGCCGGCCGCGCGGGTCGCCAGCCGGATCAGTTTCCAAGGCGCGGCGAGACGGCCCATCACCATCACCAGCGCATACACAAAAAGCTGTTTGCCGCCGGCTGCGGGCGAATCCAGAAGCGCCTTCACGTCGCCGACCGCCGTATCGTCGAACAGCTTGATATGACCGGGCAGCCGTTTGCCGAACGCGGCCAGTGCGCTGCGCGCCCGCAGGATGGTCATGATGGCGTCGATATCGTCGAGGGGATGCTGCGTGCCGATCTGTCCGGCCAGCTTGCGCCGGACCTTTTCGTCGAGATTGGCCTGCTGCAAGGCTTCGTCGATCCGCAGGACCACGCGATCCTGGAACCCGGAGGCCAGTTCGTCGGCGCGATCCTGATCGCCGCGTTCGAGCGCCGCCGCGACCTGTTCCGTGACGGCTTTCGCCTCACCCGGCATCACATCGCGCCCGATCCATTCCCAGACCGGTTCCAGCACCGTGCGCGAAATGCGTCCGGGATGGCGATGGTTCGCCGCATCGTCGACAAGGAAGGGTTCCAGCGGCTGAAAGAACAGGCGGGCGAGATTGCCGGGCCGCTTGGGCCGCACCGTCTCGCGCGCATCGCGGCGCAATTCCTGCAGCACCAGTTCGGCGCCCGGCATGTCATCGCCGCGCAGCAGACCGCGCTCGAGCTCGGTCATCAGCAGCGCACGCGCGTCCGGATGCAGCTCTTTCAGAAATTGCCGCAACCGCTCGACGAGAAGCCCGTCGGACATCGGTGCCCCACTCAACGCATGAAACTCGAGAGCGGTCTTACCGCGCCAGCGTTAAGAAGGGGTTAGATAGGCGCGCGACCTGCCCGACTTTACGCCACCGGCGTCCAGGAACCGTCGGCATTGCGGCAGGCGGCGCCACGCGCGACCTGCGGACGGCCATCGATATAGATGGTGTGGGTATAGTCGCGGCAGACCGATCCGCGCCGGTCATATTGTGGACCGGGCACGATGGTGCCGCGTCGGCCGGAATCCGGGTTCTCCCAGGCAATCGGCGCGCCTGCCGAACCGCGCTCCAGCGCGTCGACCTGCGCATAATAGGCCCGGCGCTTGTCCTCGTCGTCCATGGCCGCGCCGATACGGTTGCCGATCAGCCCGCCAATGGCCGCACCCGCCACGCCTGCAGCGACGCGTTCGCCGGGTCCGCCACCTATCTGCGATCCGATCGCGGCGCCCGCAAGCGCGCCGACCAGCGTGCCGGTATTCTCGCGCGGCCCGGTGCCGGTATAGGGATCGCCCGCACAACCCGCCAGCGCGATAGCGGCGGCGGCCGCGGTGATGATGCCGACTTGACGCATAGAAACTGTCCCCCGGTCCGTCTCAGGCGAACGGCTGCGCCATTGTGCAGCGGCCGATCGCGCGTTTACTTAACAACAGGGAATGAGGCAATTGTCTGGCCAGCGGGCACATTCCCGCATGACCGCATCATCGCCGCTGAACCGCAATCGCTTTCACGCTGCCGGCAGCACCAGTTCCGCGCGCAAACCGCCGATGGGCGACGAGCCGAGCGTGAATTGGCCGCCATAGAGCGCAGCGAGTTCCACGACGATGGACAGGCCGAGGCCGGAACCGGGCTTGGTTTCATCCAGACGCCGCCCGCGCCGCGCTACCTGCTCGCGTTCGGACGCGGTGAGGCCCGGTCCGTCGTCGTCAACGATGATACGGATGGTCTCGCGGTCCGGCTCCGGCCTTTCGCGCAACACCTCGATCGCAACCCGCGACTGGCCCCATTTGCAGGCATTGTCGACCAGATTGCCGACCATTTCCTCCAGATCCTGCCGCTCG
>JAEVZN010000005.1 GCA_023392205.1 Pseudomonadota bacterium | reverse complement strand
ATTCCATGTAGCGCGACACCGGCATCGGCCCGGCGGCGGCGATCAGGCGGCGGATTTCGTTCTCAAGCAGGGGCGGTGTGCTCATGCGGCCTTGCTCTCCAGCGGCGGCTGACGGAGCGCGTGGAGGACAAAGGCCACGCCGGCGATGAAGAGCGGGATCGACAGCAGCATGCCCATGGTCATGCCCCCCCAGAGAAATCCGAGTTGCGGATCCGGCTCGCGAAAGAATTCGCAGAACGAGCGGCCGAGCGCATACACCATCGCGAACAGGCCGATGACTAGTCCCGGCCGCCTGAGCGCACCTGCGCGCACCGCAATCGCCAGCACGACGAACAGCAGCAGGCCCTCGAGTGCTGCCTCATAGAGCTGGCTCGGATGCCGCGGCACAGGCCCCGCCCCCGGAAACACGAAGGCCCAGGGTACGTCGCCGGGCCGGCCCCACAATTCGCCATTGATGAAATTGGCGATGCGGCCGAGAAAAATGCCGAGCGGACCGGCCGCGCAGGTCAGGTCGCCAAGCGACAGCACTGGAATGTTGTGCTGGCGCGCGAACAGATAGACCGCCGCCACGCAGCCGGCAAAGCCGCCATGAAACGACATGCCGCCGGTCCAGAGCTGGAAGATTTCCAGCGGATGGGCAGCGAAATGCGGGAGATTGTAGAACAGCACATAGCCCAGCCGGCCGCCGAGAATGATGCCGATCGTGACCCACACAACGAAGTCGTCGAAATGCTGCACGGTCAGCGGCGCCCGCCCGCCCCACAGCGCCTGATTGCGGATCAGCATGCGGGCGTAGAGCCAGCCCAGCACGATGCCGGCAATATAGGCGAGCGCATACCAGCGGATCGCCAGCGGTCCGATGCTGATCAGCACCGGGTCGATATCCGGAAATGGCAACGCGGATACGGGCATGCAGTCCCCAAGGGTCCAGGCGGGCAATCGTGGCGCCGTCTTATGGGACAGGCTTGGCGGGGGCAACAGGCGCGCTTGCAGGGCCGCGCCGCCTGCTCCATATGTGCGGAAAGCCTCGCCTGAGGAGATGACGATGACGCAGACCTCGAACCGCTTTTTCGACGAAATCGCCCGCCTGATGAACGATGCATCGGGGGTGGCGCAGGGCGTGCGGCGCGAGTTCGACACCCTCTTCAAGACCCAGGCGGAGCGCTGGCTGCGCGATCTCGATCTGGTCAAGCGCGAGGAATTCGAGGCCGTCAAGGATATGGCGGTGCTGGCCCGCGAGGAGAACGAGGCCCTGACGGCCCGGATCGCGGCGCTGGAGGCCAAGCTCGGCGTGACCCCGCCCTCCGCGACCCCGGCCTCCGCTCAGCCCGATATCGGCGACATGCGGCTGGACGGCTGAGCCGCCCGCCTGCCACCGCCACCTCCGCGTGTTCCTTGCCAGACCGGGCGCCCCCCGGTATAAGCGCGCGCGATCTGCGGCCCCTGCACCCCTGGAGGCTTGCCGCGATCCGAAACCACCAAATCCGTACCAACACCACAGGACGAATACGCATGACCGCCGTGAAGGAAATCAAGGCGACGTTGCGTCCGAAGGCCGGCAAGGGGGCCGCTCGGGCAGTGCGTCGCGAAGGCCGGACCCCGGCCGTGATCTACGGAGCCAACGAAGCTCCGCTCGCCATCGCCGTCGACCACATCGACATCCGCACCAAGATTTACGCGGGTCACTTCCTGACCACGCTCTATGACATCGACATCGACGGGAAGAAGCATCGCGTGATCCCGCGCGACTACCAGCTCGACCCGGTCCGCGATTTCCCGATCCATGTGGATTTCCTGCGTCTGGCCGAAGGCTCGCTCATCCGCGTCAACGTGCCGGTGCATGTGATCAACATGGAAGCGGCCCCCGGCGTGAAGCGCGGCGGCGCGGTCAATATCGTGACCCATTCGATTCCGCTGCGTTGCCCGCCCGATCGCATTCCGCAATCCATCGAGGTCGACGTGACCGGTCTCGAAATCAACAATTCGAAGCATCTGAGCGACGTGAAGCTTCCTGAAGGCGTGAAGCCGGTCAGCAAGGAAGACATGACGCTCGTCACCATCGTGCCGCCGTCCGGCTTTGGGGAAGAAACCAAAACGGCCGAAACTGCCGCCGCTGCGACGCCGGCAGCAGCCGCTCCTGCGGCTGGCGGCGACAAAGCCGAAAAGAAATAAGCAAACGGCGGAGCCCAAAGCTCCGCCTTTTTCCCCATGCATATGTTCGTCGGGCTCGGCAATCCGGGTGCCCGCTATGCGGGCAATCGGCACAATATCGGGTTCATGGCGGTCGATGCGATTGCCAGGCGCCATGGCTTTGCGCCGTGGCGCCGGCGCTTTCAGGGCGTCGCGTCCGAAGGTGCGATCGGCGGCGAGAAGATGCTGCTGCTGCTGCCGGGCACCTACATGAATGAGTCCGGACGTGCGGTCTCCGAAGCGTCACGCTTCTACAAGATTGCGCTCGGCGACATCGCCGTGTTTCACGACGAACTGGAACTTCCCGCCGGCAAGATGCGCGTCAAGACCGGCGGCGGCATTGCCGGCCATAACGGCCTTCGCTCGATCACCGAGCATATGGGCAACGACTACAAGCGCGTGCGGCTCGGCATCGGTCATCCCGGCGAGAAGCATCTCGTGCACACTTACGTGCTCTCGGACTTTGCGAAATCCGAGAAGCCCTGGGTCGAGACGCTGTGCGACGCGATTGCCGACAATGCCGATTTGCTGGCGCGCGGGCAGGATTCCTCGTTCCAGAACAAGATTCACCTGACGATGACCGCAAAAGGCTTCGACACCGGCAGCGGCAACGACAAAGCCGGCCGGCCGGAATAGGACGACACGAATATGGGATTCAAGTGCGGCATTGTCGGATTGCCCAATGTCGGCAAATCGACGCTCTTCAACGCGCTGACGGAAACCGCGGCCGCGCAGGCCGCCAATTATCCGTTCTGCACCATCGAGCCGAATGTCGGCGAAGTGGCTGTGCCCGATCCGCGGCTCGACAAGCTCTCCGTGCTCGGCAAGTCGGAGAAGGTCGTCCCCACGCGGCTTACCTTCGTCGATATCGCCGGCCTCGTGCGCGGCGCCTCGAAAGGCGAAGGACTCGGCAACCAGTTTCTCGCCAATATTCGCGAAGTGGATGCCATCGTTCACGTCGTGCGCTGCTTCGAGGATACCGACATCACCCATGTCGAGGGCAAGATCGATCCGGTCGCCGATATCGAGACCATCGAAACCGAATTGATGCTGGCCGATCTCGACAGCCTCGAACGACGCGTCGATACGCTGGAGAAGAAGGCGCGCGGTAATGACCGCGAGGCCAAGGAAACGCTTGAGCTTGTACAGCGCTCGCTCGCGCTGCTGCGCGAGGGCAAGCCGGCGCGCCTGATCGAACGCAAGCCGGAGGAGGAGCGGATTTTCGGCATGCTCGGGCTGCTGACCGCAAAGCCCGTGCTCTATGTCTGCAATGTTGAAGAGGCGTCGGCGGCGACTGGAAACGCCTTCTCGGAAAGGGTGCAGGCCAGAGCCAAAGCGGAGGGCGCGGTGGCGGTGGTGATTTCCGCCAAGATCGAATCCGAGATTGCGGTGCTGTCGAAGGAAGAGCGCGCCGATTATCTGGATGCGGTCGGCCTGACCGAGCCCGGCCTCGACCGGCTGATCCGCGCCGGTTATGCGCTGCTCGACCTCGTGACCTATTTTACCGTCGGCCCCAAGGAGGCGCGCGCCTGGACCATCACGCGCGGCACCCGCGCGCCGCAGGCGGCCGGCGTCATCCATACCGATTTCGAGCGCGGGTTCATCCGCGCCGAAACCATCGCCTATGCCGATTATATCGCCCTGTCCGGGGAAGCCGGCGCGCGCGATGCGGGGAAATTGCGGCTGGAGGGCAAGGACTACATCGTTGCCGACGGCGACGTCCTGCATTTCCGTTTCGCAACCTGACCTGGTGCCAGTGCAGTTCGTTGACGTCCCCGGCCGCCGCCTGTACCTGTCCCGATCATGCCCGCCAGCAACCCTGCCTTGCCGACACTCTATTTTGAAGATTTTCAGTCCGGTCTGACCTTCACGCATGGGCCACGCGTGATCACGCGCGAAGAGATCGTGGCGTTTGCCGCGCAATACGATCCGCAACCCATGCATCTCGACGAGGAAGCCGGGCGCCATTCCATGCTTGGCGGCCTCGGCGCATCGGGCTGGCATTCCTGCGGCATCATGATGCGCATGATCTGCGATGGCTTCATGCTGCGTGCGGCGTCCATGGGCGCCGGCGGCGTGGAGGAGGTCAAATGGCTGCGGCCGGTGCGCCCCGGCGATGCATTGACGCTGCATGCCAGGGTCATGGACACGCGCGTGTCGCGCTCGCGCCCCGACATGGGCATCGTCCGCTTCATGTTCGAATTGTCGAATGCCCATGGCGAACGTGTGATGACCATGATCACGCCGTCGATGTTGAAACGCCGCGAGACCGGAACAGCGTCATGATGCGGTTCTTCGACGATCTGAAGGTGGGCGACAAGGTGACGCTCGGCTCGCATCTCTTTACGGCCGAGGACATCAAGACCTTCGCGGCGCAATACGATCCGCAGGCTTTCCATATGGACGAGGCCGCCGGAGCCGCATCGCATTTCGGCGCGCTGGTGGCGTCGGGATGGCATACGGCTGCGATCTGGATGCGCAAGATGGTGGATTATCGCAAGCGCGAGGCCGATATCCTGCAAGCGCGCGGCGAAGGCGTTCCAGGCATCGGACCCTCGCCCGGCTTTCGCGACATGCGCTGGCACAAGCCTGTTTTTGTCGGCGATACGGTCACCTATGCGACGGAAGTCGTGGAGTTGCGGCCGTCGCAGTCGCGCCCGCAATGGGGCATTGTCGGCTTTCTGAATTCGGGCGCCAACCAGCATGGCGAGCCGGTCATCTCCTTTGTCAGCACGGCGTTCATCGAGCGGCGCATTCCCGGATGACCGACGCCGTCGATGGCGGCGCGAAACAGCACGAAGAACGTCGTGCCATCTCGGTCGCTTCCGGCGCTCATGCCCTGCACGACGGCTATACCGATCTGATCTACATCATGCTGCCGGTATGGCAGGCGGAATTCGGCCTGTCCTATGCCGCCATCGGATTGCTGCGCGGCTTCTATGCCGGCACGATGGCGCTGCTTCAGATGACCGCAACGCGGCTGTCCGGACGCTTCGGTCCGGCGGCGATCCTGGCGCTCGGCACCGGGCTCGCAGGCTTCGGCTATTGCCTTGCCGGCCTGAGCGGAAGCTTCGCGTTCCTGCTGGTCGCATTGATCGTCGGCGGCATCGGGGCCAGCGCCCAGCATCCGATCGCATCCGAGATGGTGGCGCGCGCCTATGCCGGCCCGCGCGCGATGAAGGCGATG
>JAEVZN010000592.1 GCA_023392205.1 Pseudomonadota bacterium | reverse complement strand
GATCATCATGTCGAGCGTGACCGGCAGCGTCGATTCCAGCCCGTGCATCACCATGCCGAGCGAATCGCCCACCAGGATGAAGTCGCAATAGCGGTCGGCGAGCGCTGCGGTATGCGCGTGATAGGAGGTGAGCGAAACGATGGGTTCGCCGCCCTTGCGGGCGCGGATGTCGGGCGCGGTCAGGCGGCGGATTTCTTGCTGGACGGACACTGGCAGTCTCCCGGCGGGCCGCCCGTGCAGCAGCCCCTTACGGGAAACGGGGGTAGCGGATCGGCGGGACGATGGGAAGGGTGGCGGCGGCATACGTCCGGAACTGACGCGGTGATGTCCTATTCCTGAGGTCGACAGGGACGGGACACATGACACATCCACAGACGGCCGGCGCGAGCCGGTCCGGCGCCGCATTGCGGCCGGCCGGCTTTCTGCTTTCCCCCTTCGGCTGGGCGGCGGAGCCGCTGCTGGCGCTGGTACGGTCCAGCCCGATGCTGGCCGGCGAACTTCCACATCTAAGCTTCATCCGCATGCATCTGATCGCGCTCGGGCTGTCGCATGTCGACGGCACAGCATTCCCGCATATCGGGCCGATCCTGTTGCGCGCCAGAGCCGAGGATGTGCTCGACGCAACGCTCGGATACAGGCCCGCGGGGCTGAAACGCGCGCTGCGCACCATGGGACCGCAGGTGCTGAAGGCGGAAAACTACCGGCGGCTGGTCCGCTTTCTCGACGACAGGCGCACGGCGAAATTGCTGCATCACGCGCGCGCCGTCGACGATGCCATGATCGAGACCATCCACAATGTCCCCGATCCATTGCGCGAACCGATCCTCAAGATGAGCCAGCAGCAGGAGCGGATCGGGGGACTGGAATTCATGCGTGAGGCCCTGCATCATCTGGTGCGGCTGGGCGCCGCTGCGGACTTCGATTCTCTGATCGCCGCATTCGGCTCCGTGCGCCAGCCGCAACAGCTGACCGCCGCGATCACCGATATCGTCGAGGCCCTGCCCTTGCCCGACATCCAGCCCCCGCACCGGATCGGGCACGCCTGCCGGCTTGACCGCGCCGTCGATCTTCGTGCGCTCGCGCGCCGCTGGCACAATTGTCTCGAGAACTATATCTGCAAGCACGAAGCCTGCAATTCCTTCATCTATTTCTGGAAGGACGGCGCGCGTGAGGCCGCCTGTCAGGCGCGCGTCTTCGGGCGTCTGGGCTGGACGCTGGACGAGATCAAGGGGCCGCGCAATGCCGAGCCAGCGCCGGATCTGCTCGCCGATATCGAACAGGCCTTCACCACGGCGGGCGTGCCGCCGACCCGCGTGGTCCGCCCGCTCTTCAACATTCTCGAAGCCGAAGAATATCGCGAACTGATCGGCGACCGGCGCCACCGCCGCCGTCCACGCCGCCGTCCGCCGCATGCACTGGACGACCTGACGGCGCTGGCGTGAGCATGCGCTCACAGCCCGCGCTTGGCGCCTCCGCGCAACTCCGTCTACACTCCGCACGCCGATCGGGACCGGGGCTGGGAATGCGTTACGAAAAGCTGGAAGTTCTGCTGCGCGTCGCGCTCGACATGCGCGGCACGGCCGAGGGCCTGTCGCTTGAGGATATCCAGCGCACCTATGACGTCAGCCGCCGCACCGCCGAGCGCATGCGCGATGCCATCGAGCGCGTCTTCCCGCAGATGGAGCAGGCCAATCCCGGCGAAGTGCCGAAGCGCTGGCGCATCCCCTCGGGCGCGATCTCCAACATCGTCGGCTTCGGCGCCGACGAACTGGCGGCGCTCAACACGGCGCGCGCGATTGCAGAGCGCGACAATCTCGCCGATCTGTCGCGTCATCTCGACAGCATCGCCGCCAAGCTGAAAACGCTCATCCCGTCAAAGGCGGCCAATCGCATCGGACCCGACCTGGAAGCGCTCACCGAAGCGGAAGGCATCGCGCTGCGCCCCGGTCCGCGGCAAACATTGCATCCGGATGTGCTGGCCGGCCTGCGCGAGGCTGTGATCGCCTGCCGAAGGGTGCGGCTGCATTACCGCGCGCGCGGCACCGGCCGGCTCAGCCGCCAGCTCGTCTGCCCTTACGGATTTCTGTATGGCAACCGACATTATCTCGTCGCCTACAGTCTCAGCGACCGCGCGCGCGACTATCGGCTGTTCAGCCTCGCCAACATCGAAAAGGTGGAAACGGACACGGCGTCGTTCGAACGCGATCCGGACTTTTCGTTACGTGCCTTCGCCGAACGCTCCTTCGGCGTGTTTCAGGAAGAGCCGTTCGATGTGGCGTGGCGCTTTTCCGCCAAGGCCGCGCCCGATGCGCGGCAATTCCTGTTTCATCCGAGCCAGACGATGGAAGAGCAGCCGGACCGATCGCTGATCGTGCGCTTCCGCGCCGGCGGCGCGCTGGAGATGAGCTGGCATTTGTTTACGTGGGGTAGTGAGGTGGAGGTGTTGGAGGCCGAAGCCAGCGCAGGCACTCGAGATCAGAATCTAACTGCCAAATAGAACCTGCTCATAAATCTTTCCCTTTTCTTGCTTTCTTGGGGCAACACGATTTAGCGGGGCTGGCAAAATGAACATGGCGCAATCACAAATACGTACCTTGGCGTGGGCAAAGGGCTGAGTGAATTTCACTCGATAGAGCTCTTCCGGCGGAATACCAGGCCCGATCCGCGACCATTGCCTGTAAGTTGAGCTGACCTCGTCCGCATTCTCAATCAGTTCTTGCTCAGCGAAAGCCGACAATGCCCATATCGCAGCAATCTGGCTTGTAAATGCGATCTTCGAAAGGTTTGGATTGTCGAATTCAGCACGAAACGAAGCAAATTTAGCGTCCGGTGGGGGCACTATGTGGTTATCTGCAGCCGACGCCGCATTTCCAGGCTTCCGCCTGTAACTCTGCAGCACGTCGCGCATCCAAATATGATGGTCGCGAAGAAATTTCTGAGCAATCTCCACACACTGTTCTGAAGAAAACTGATCCTCAAACAGCCTGTGACCAAATCTTCGCTCCGAGACATCCTCGAGGATTGGCCACATCAAATTCGTTTCGGATCCATAGTAAAAATCGAAATCGAGTTCACCGGCGTTCTTAATTGCACTATTCGAAAAGCGCGGAGGCGGCGCAGTCCCGATGACTAGGCACCGCGTATTACTAGGTACGGGATAGCGATCATTGTACGGATGCGTTTCCAAAATGCTTGTCATGACTCCCCCCTTGTTATCGACTTCACCATCCCCTGCGTCACACAATGCACACCACCGCCTGCACACGCGATGGCATCAATATCAATCATCACAATCTCACGGTTGCGGAACGCCTTGGCAAGTATTTTTCGCGCCGCCTCGTCGCGCTCGGCATCGCCGAAGCGCGCGGTGATGACCGCGCCATTGGCGACATAGGCATTGAGATAGCTCGCGGCGAAGGTCTCCGGATCGCCGCTCCAGTAACGGCCGCGCGCGGAGAGAACAGGCACCACACGCATCCGCTTGCCTTGCGCATTGCGCGCCGACCGCAACAGTTCGACATCGTGCGCGCGCCAGAATGAGGGCGCGATATCGTCGTCCTGCGTCACCTCGACCAGCATGACATTGCCCGGTGCGGCGAGTACATATCCGTCAGTATGCCCGCTGGTGATCGGTTCACCCGGATCGCCTTCAAGCCAGACAACCTTGCGGATGCCGACCTTCATCATGGCCTGCGCGATCATGTGCTGACGATCGACCCCGCGCCGCACCGGATTGCGGTTCGGATTGAGCAGGCAGGAGCGCGTGACGATCATCGTTCCGCGGCCGTCCGTCACCAGCGCCCCGCCCTCCGCAACGAACGGCATTCTTACGCGAGGCACGCCGAAGATGGCGCGGGCATGCTGCGCGATCCGGTCGCCTGCGCGCGCCGGGCGGTCCGCCGTATTGCCATAGCCGTTGAAATTCCAGTCGATGGCCACAATCTCACATGCATCGCCCTCCCCGCGCAGCGCGAAAGTCGGCATGATGTCGCGCATCCAGAAATCGTCGACCGGCGCTTCGATGACCGTGATGTTTGCACAATTTTCGAATATGCGACGCGCCTCACGCAGCGTCTGCCCGCGCGGCGCCAGCATGCGGACAGGTTCGAAGCGCGCGATGGTGCGGGCGATCAGGGCAAGGTCACGCCTGATCCGGGCGGCGGTTGTCCTGTCCCATTCGCGATGCACAGCATACGACATCCAGCAGCATTGATGCGGCTCCCATGCCGCCGGAATGCGGATCGCGCGAGGAGAGGAATGCGACGACATATTGCCCTGCGGATGGTGTGCGTTGCAGAAACCATTCCTGAAGGCCGTATGCGTCAGTTGCGGTCGCAGTGCGGGCGGCTTTTCAGCGATCGGCGTGGCCGATGACGCCCCTCACCGCCCGAAAGTAAAGCCGCCGATGCCGATGGAGAGACCGCCGCCGCGGCCGATGCCGATATCGACCGGGATGCCGGGCCGCTCC
>JAEVZN010000454.1 GCA_023392205.1 Pseudomonadota bacterium | reverse complement strand
GTGCGATCCGGCCGAACATCGCGAAGGCCACCGCAGACGTGCCGACCAGAACCAGCGTGCCATCGATCAGCTGCAGCCAGCCGGTATCGACGACCATGTTGCTGCGTGTGAAGATCGCGAAGGTCATGAGCGTGATCGGGAAGCAGATCTTCAACGCCTCCCACATCGTCTTCATGAACGAGACCTCGGCTATTCGGGCCGCCACTGCGGCCGTCAGCGATGTCGGTGGCGACAATTCTCCCCAGACCGAGATCAGAAAGACGAAGAAATGCGCGACCCACGGGTTGACGCCGAGTGCGACCAGCGGCTGCACGATGATCACCGCGCCGATGATATAGGTCGCGGTCGGCGGCAGACCGGCGCCGACAAGCCAGCCGAAGATATAGGCCATCGCGATCATCGCCATGATATTCCAAGCGCCGAGATCGAGCAGCGTTGCGCCCATCCGGTTGATGAAGCCGGTGACGGTGAACAGCCCGATCATGATCCCGAGCGTTGCGAGCAGCAAAGTCAGGTATGACGTCATGTCGCCATGCGTCTCGATGCTGAGGCAGACATTCTCGAGCAGCGATTCCTTGACGACTTCCGGGTCCTTCAGAACATATTTGAAGTAGAAGAAGGCCAGCATCAGCATCGCGAACATGAAGGCGGCGGTGAACAGGGCCGACCGCAATTCGCCGACACCGACCCAGCCGATCAGGAAGATCAGGAACAGGACCGAGACGAAGAAGATCGATGTTTTGACCTGATCGTAGGTGACGACAGGCGGCGGCGTGATCTCGTCGCGCGGCAGCAGCCGCACACAGAGCAGGTACACGGCGAGCGCGAGGCAGATGTAATAGACGATCGCCAGGCCGAAGCCGCGCGCCACGACCTCCCAATAGGGGACGCCCATGAATTCCGACATCAGGAAGGCGCCGACGCCCATCAGCGGCGGCATCAGAAGGCCGCCCATGGATGCCGCCGTCTCCACGGCTGCGGCGAAGGTGCCCGGCACGCCATAGCGCTTCATCAGCGGAATGGTGATGGAGCCGACTACGACCGCATTGGCCGAGCCCGATCCGGAAATCGTGCCGACCGCGAGCGAACCCATCACCGCGGTCTGCGGAACCATCTGCCGCGAGCGCCCGGCCATGCGCCGCATGACATTGATCATGGCGCTCTGCGCGCCGAAGCCGCGCGCGGCCGCGGCCAGCATCAGGAAGGCGGCGATCAGGGTGAGTGCGAGCTGTCCGTAGATGCCATAGATGCCGGTGGACAATTCCACCGTACTCGATGTCACCACCCGGTAGAAACTGGTGCCGGGATGCCAGAAGAAGTCGAACGGGCTGAGATAACCGTAGATCGTGTAGACGATGAGAATGAGGTTGATCCAGAACAGCGCCGGATGCGCCAGCCGCGACAGCTCCATCACCAGCAGCAGCATCAGGAGCCCGACGATGAAATCGCGCTGGGTGTAGGAGCCCTGGCGATAGATCGCGATGTCCTCGAACTCCCACCAGAAATGCCAGAATGCGAACAGAGCAATGCCGATATAGATCAGAACAAGGGCATCGTTCACGCGCGGCGGCAGCCACGGATACAGATAGCCTTCGCGATACATGAACAGGATCTGCAGGATGACGGCGACGGAAATCAGCCGCGACACCAGCTCCTGCGGGCCGCCATAACCCGTGTAGAAATACCAGAGCAGCCAGATCAGCAGGACGGACGAGAAAAACAGAATCAGGCCGTTGAGGCCGAACAGCCTCCTGTAGGCAGCCGAAGCCATAACCGTCCCCTCTGTGATGAGCGTTTCTTTTTATCGTTGATTGTTGCCCGCATTTTGCGGCGGGTCTGGCGTATCACCGGACGGATGGCCGCCCGGTGCAAGGCGGCGAGGGGGATGCGCCAGCCCGCGCATTCCGCCTCGCCCTCCGGTCAGATGCGATCAGCTGCTGCTGGTCGCGATCTTCCACTTGTCGTCCCACGCCTTGTGTTCCTTCAGGAACTTGGCGAGACCGGCATGAACGGGAATCTGCGGATTGGCCCTGATCCCGTTCACCTGCATGCCGACGAAGTCTTTCGCCATCGGCGAGAAGCCGGCATCGGCCTTCGCGAGCGCTTCCCGGTTGTTGTAGAAGGCATTCAGCAGCTTGTAGACGACGTCCTCAGGCATATCGGCGCGCATGTTGTAGCCGAACAGGATCGGCACGCCCTGGATGTTCTTCACGCCGACATCCTTTGCGAAGACCTTCGGGTCCACGTCGGCGATCACAAGACCTGCGGATTTCAGTTTCTCGATCTCGTCAGGGCAGGGATTGACAACGCGCACGTCCATGCGGACTTCGGTTTCTTTCCAATAGGGCGCGAGCGAACGTCCGGCCGTCGTGTAGGCGACCGAGCCGGCAATGGTGCCGCCCTTCAGCGCATCCGACTGGGTCTTGGGGTCGATCTGGACGTGCTTGAAGTCGTAGCCCAGCGCCTTGTACATGCGCTGGAAGTTCAGCCAGTTCATGAAGCCGGCCGGGGTGAAGAAGGTCGGCTTGCCGCTCAGATCCTTTAGGCACTTGAAATCGGCCGCTTTGTCGGCCGGCACTGCCATGAAGGATTCCATCGGATAGGCGTACCAGGTGTGCACCAGCTGGCCCTTGCCCGGCGTGTAGTTCTTGAAGCCGCCTTCGCCGGCATAGAGCTGCGTCATGCCCACATCGGCCGTGTAACCGATCTCGCCATTGCCATCCATGGCGGCTTTCATGGCGGCCGTCGTGGCCGGATAGGGGTTGACGGTGACCGTGTATTCACCGCCCAGGGCTTCTTCGGCCACCTTCACCATGGCGGCGGCGACCTTGTAGCCATAGGAATCTACGCTGGATGTGGCCCAGCGGATCGACTTGCGCTCCTGCGCCTGTGTCCCCGGCAGGGTTGCAGCCGACAACATCAGCGCCACGGCGGCGGCCGAACCGGCCAACAGATAACTGCGGTTTTTTCGCATTGGCATTTCTCCCAGTTTGTTCACTTTGGGCGCGCAAGCCGGCGCCGGATTTTTCATTCTAGTGCAAATCGCCGCATCCGCTCCTGCAAAAATGAACGAAAAGAGGGCAAAAAGCCGCGCTTTGGCCGAAATTTCAGAGGTTTTCGCACTCCATGTGCGGAACCTGTCCGATATTTAAGTTGAAGAATGCCCCCTGCAGTTCTTAGCTATTGGAAACAGGGTCGTAACGGCGATCTTCATACGCCCCCCAGCCCCCGATCGCCGTAACGCACGAGGCCGCCAGGACCCCCCGCCTGGCGGCCTCACTTTTTTCGGACCGGCCCTTCCGCCCCGGCGGCGGCGCCCGGTTAACCGGCCCTTTCCTTGCGACCCGTGACAGGCGCTCATGCGGCAGCAGCACGCAGGGCGGATCGCTTTGCCCGCCCACGCGTTATCCCGGAACCTGTCAGCAGCACGAAAGGATTTTTTGGGATGGAAGGCGACGCCAGTGGCGTGATGTGGATCGTGATCAATGTGGGCGCGGTGATTCTGCTTGGAGCGGCACTGTTCTACGGGATGACGATGTGGCGGAAGCGGCGCAGCGCCGAAGTCAACCGCCTGCGCGATCGGGAAACCGAGCGCCTGCACAAGCGGCGGGACCCGGAAGAAATGCCCGGTCAGCCGCGACTTTAAGGCTTGAGACCGATGCGCCGCCGCCGGGTCGCATCGAGCCTTTGCCCCTGAATTGCGCCCTTTCCTGTTGAGGGGCGGCCGCGCGGCTGGACAGCACGGGGGCGCTTTGCTAGAGGACCGCGCTTGTCGCCTTTTGGCGAGTGGTGGCCGGGCGCATAGCTCAGTTGGTAGAGCAGCTGACTCTTAATCAGCGGGTCCAAGGTTCGA
>JAEVZN010000420.1 GCA_023392205.1 Pseudomonadota bacterium | reverse complement strand
TCATTGCAGCGTGCGGCAAGGCGACATTTACGACCTGTCGATGGCGCGCGATGCCTACGACGTCATCATCATCCATCAGGTTCTGCATTATCTCGACGACGGTGCACGTGCGGTCCGCGAAGCCGCGCGTCTGCTGGCTCCTGCCGGGCGCTTGCTGGTCGTCGATTTTGCTCCGCATGACCTGGAATTCCTGCGGGAGGAGCACGCGCATCGGCGACTGGGCTTCGCGCCGGAGACGGTGGCGCAATGGCTGGCTGCGGCCAATCTCGACCTGACCTTGCAGAAGAACATCGCCCCCGAAAAAGGCTCCGAAGGCAAGATCGCCGTGTCGCTCTGGCTCGCCCAGGACACTCGCAAAGACGCTCGATTGCAAATCGCCGATCGACAGGAGGTCGCATGACCAAAGACATCACTCCCATCAGCCGCCGCGCCAACGGTCGCCGGCAGCCGCTCAATGTCTCGTTCGAATTCTTTCCGCCCAAGAACGAGGACATGGAACGCGCGCTGTGGGACGCCATTGATCGGCTTGCGCCGTTGTCGCCGTCCTTCGTATCGGTGACCTACGGCGCCGGCGGTTCCACGCGCGAGCGCACGCATGCGACAGTGAAGCGGATTCTGACCGAGACCGACCTTGTACCGGCCGCGCATCTGACCTGCGTGGACGCAACGCGCGAAGATGTGGACGCGGTGGTACGGCAATATCACGACGCCGGCGTGCGCCATATCGTGGCCCTGCGCGGCGATCCGACCGCCGGTGTGGGCGCGCGCTATGCACCGCATCCGGGCGGTTACGAGAACGCCGCCGATCTCGTCGCTGGAATCCGGCGTATCGGCGATTTCGAGGTGTCGGTGTCCGCCTATCCGGAGCGGCATCCGGATTCGCCCGATCTCGACGCCGATATCGACATGCTGCAGGCCAAGGTCGATGCCGGCGCCACCCGCGCCATTACGCAATTCTTCTTCGATAACGAGTTGTATTTTCGCTATCTCGACCGGGTGCGCGCGCGCGGCATCGATATCCCGATCGTGCCGGGCATCGTTCCGGTGCAGAATTTCAAACAGGTGAAGAGCTTTGCGGAACGCTGCGGGACCACGATCCCGGCCTGGCTGGCGCAGCGTTTCGATGGTCTCGACGACGATGTCGCCACCCGCAAGCTTGTGGCGTCGGCTGTGGCGGCCGAACAGGTGATCGGTCTGGTCGATCGCGGCGTCACGGATTTTCACTTCTACACAATGAACCGCGCCGATCTCGTTTACGCGATCTGCCATCTGCTTGGCTTGCGCGCGGATGTGCAGGAGGCGGCATAATCATGAAGCAGTCTCCTTCCGAAACCACGCTCCGCGCGCTCGCAAGCGAACGCATCCTGGTGCTCGATGGCGGCATGGGCACCATGCTGCAGGAACGGAAATTTGGAGAGGCCGATTTTCGCGGCAGCCGCTTTCGCGATTTCAACCATGATGTCCGCGGCAACAACGACCTTCTCTCGCTGACGCAGCCGGATGCCGTGCGCGATATCCATCTCGCCTATTTTCAGGCGGGAGCCGATATCGTTTCGACCAACACCTTCTCGTCCACGACCATCGCGCAGGCCGATTACGGCCTGCAGGATATCGTGGTGGACCTGAACCGCGATTCGGCAAGGCTCGTGCGCGAAGCCGCCGAGGCCGCCGTGAAGCAGGACGGGCGCCCGCGCTTCGTGGCCGGCGCCATCGGCCCGACCAACCGCACCGCCTCCATTTCACCCGACGTCAACAATCCGGGTTTCCGCGCCGTCTCCTTCGACGATCTGCGCACCGCCTATGCCGAACAGGCGGCGGCGTTGCTCGATGGCGGTGTCGATCTGCTGCTTCTGGAAACGATCTTCGATACGCTCAACGCCAAGGCCGCGCTCTATGCGATCGCCGAACTGGAAGAGGCGCGCGGCATCCGTATTCCGGTGATGATTTCCGGTACCATCACCGACCTCTCGGGGCGCATGCTGGCCGGACAGACACCCGAAGCGTTCTGGAATTCCGTGCGCCATGCCACTCCGTTGTCGGTGGGGCTCAATTGCGCGCTGGGTGCGAAGGAAATGCGCGCCCACATGGCCGAAATCAGCCGCGTGGCCGATACGCTGACCTGCGCCTATCCGAATGCGGGCCTGCCGAACGAATTCGGCATGTATGACGAAAGCCCCGAACACATGGCGTCGCTGCTTGGCGAATTCGCCGATGCCGGACTGGTCAACATCGTCGGCGGCTGCTGCGGTACGACGCCCGAACATATGCGGGCCATCGCGCAGGCCGTGGCCGGGAAAAAGCCGCGTGCGATGCCGGTGGTCGAGCGGCGGTTGCGGCTGTCCGGGCTAGAGCCCTTTACGCTGACGCCGGAAATCCCGTTCGTGAATGTCGGCGAGCGCACCAACGTGACCGGCTCGGCGAAGTTTCGAAAGCTCATCACCGCGGGCGATTACACCGCCGGTCTCGCCATTGCGCGCGACCAGGTGGAGAACGGCGCTCAGATCATCGACGTCAACATGGACGA
>JAEVZN010000412.1 GCA_023392205.1 Pseudomonadota bacterium | reverse complement strand
GAGGCGACGGGTGTGTTCGATGGCGTCCTCAAGCAGATAGGGCTTGTCGAGGATGCTGACGAATGCGCTCACACCGTGCCGGTAGCATTGTTCCGCACCCGGTCCGATGGCGCCGGCCAGCACGATTACCGGTTTGCCGCTGGCCTTGGCGTGCCGTGCGATATCACCGGGTATTTTTCCACGACAGGTCTGGGCGTCGATCCGTCCCTCTGCGGTGATGATCAGGTCGGCGTCGGCAATGTAGTCGTCAAGCGGAATGAATTGCTGGATGAATTTGAAACGCGGGATGAGGCGGGCTCCGAACAAAATGTGGAGCGCGGCCCCAAGCCCGCCGGAGGCACCGCCGCCCTTGAGGCGTGCGGCATCTTTGCCGGTGGCCGCCTTCAGGCATGATGCATAACGCTGCATGCCGCGATCGAGCTGGTCGATCTGCCGTTCGCTTGCGCCCTTCTGAGGTCCGAACACGCGCGACACACCTTGTGGGCCAAGCAGCATGTTCCGAATATTGAGGCACACTTCGATGGAAACGCCGGAGAGCCTCGGATCTCGCGCCGTGAGGTCGACGCGGGCGAGTTTCGCCAAAGCGCCGCCACCGGCGCCGATCGGGCGATTGCGCGCATCCAGAAAACGGATGCCCAGCGCCTCGGCCATCCCTGCCCCACCGTCGTTCACACCACTGTCACCGCATCCGACCAGAATGCGCTCAACCTTTACGTCGAGCGCCGCAGCAATCAGTTCCCCCACGCCCCGGCTCGTGGTCACCATGAGATTGCGCCGGTGCTTCGGGACGAGACGCAGGCCCGCCGCCGCGGATATCTCGATCGCCGCGACGCATTGACCGTCGATGGTCATGATCCCAAAGGATGCATCGACAGGCTTGCCCATCGGTCCGGTTACCCGCTGCTTTTGCATCCGACCCTTGTGCAGCCGCGTGAGCGCCCGCGCAAAGCCCTCCCCGCCGTCGAAAACCGGAACGCTCACAAGCCTGCAATGCGGCATCGCATTACGGACACCGCGCGCCATGGCATCGGCCACGTCCGACACATCCAGTCCTTCCTTGAAACCGGAGGGTGCCACGAGGACCCGCAGGGCCTCTTCGCGATGCGCAGAATCTGACCGGGCTTTTCGCATCAGCTCGCTCCGGCCGTTGGCGCAATCTGCAACGGAAGACCGAGCCATGGCCAGACATACAAGGCGAAAATCACGATCAGCACCAGATGCAGGGGAAACAAAACCGACGACAACCGCAGCAGGTCGGCGTGGCTGAAGCTGTCAGTGGAAGCGCCTGAATAGACGATCAGCGACTTCGCACTGACGGTCAATGTCAGGCAATAACCGGTCGCGATCACCGTCAGGAATATCAGCGCCTTTGTTTCGTAGCCGAAAGCGGCCGCCGGAAATGCGAGCAGCGGGATCAGCGCCACGGCGCGTGCGGTCCGCGATGTGATCAGGAGATGTCCGAGAGATGCGATCACGGCAATGAATGCGACGACGACAGCTGGATGCGTGGCCGACAAAGCGGTCCCGTTAGTGAGCCCGTCCGTCACCGCACCTGCGACATTCGCCACCACGAGCGCTTCGCCGATGGCGCTGGCTGCGGCCACGAAAAGGATCAGGTTCCAGTCAATCGCCAGCACGCTCTCCTTGATAGACTTGCCGGATGGGCTTGCGAGCATGACGACCAGCGCCGCGACCAGCGTTACGATGGCGACATCGATGCCATGCAATAGATGCGTCAGCCACATTCCGATCGTGATCGCGACGATGGCCAGAATAAACTTCTCGCGGCCGCCCAGCGGCGGTGCTTCCAGGTCGGCCAAGTTATCGAGCCGCAAGGCTCTGTCCTCGGGTGACAGGAACAGCCGCAACACAACAAAGGTCGCGGCCATACACATGGCCAGCGCGAACGGCAGAGCCAGCATGACCCATTGCGCAAATCCGATCGTGGTCCCGTCGGTATCGCGCATCAGGTCCACCGCAACCAGATGCGCACCCGCACCGATCAGGGACCCGGCTGCCGACAGCAGGATAATCACCGGGATATGTACCGACATGGCCCGGGTGACTGCCCGGTTCGCAATCGACGATGCCAATGTGAGAAAGACCGGCAAAAGGAAGGCCGCCCGTCCGGTCGTGGAAGGGATCATGAAGGCCGTTCCGGCGATCAGCCAGGTCATGCCGTAGAAGAGACGCGAAACATTGCGGGCCGGCCGCAGCACCAGTCGCGCCAGCCGCTCCGCCAGCCGGATTTCCGTCAGCACGGATGCGATGATGAAGGCGCCGATCAGCAGCCAGATCAGCGATTGGCCCAAGGTGGCATAGAGATTTCGTGCTGGGAGCACGCCGACCAGGACCAGCAGCAGGGCCGCGCCAAGGCCGATCGCCGTGCGGTCATACCGGGTCGCGATCCAGAGGATAACCGTCGCGCCAAAAATCGCCAGGGTGAATCTGACTGGAGCCTCGGCAGGCACGATTGCCCAGACCAGACCGGCGAAAGCAGCAATGATCCCAGCCGCGAAAACCGGCCGTGTGGCAATCGTTGTCATTGATGAAAGTGAACTGAAAGGCTGGAGTGAAAATAACGAACCGCAAGCGGAACGCGTCTGAAAACGCATTCCGTTGCGTTAGCATAAGCGATTAGTCGCTTGAGATTGCGGATAAAAGAGGGCTTGGGCTCAGGCCGCCGCCGATTCCGCCGTCAGCTGACCGATCCGCGGCTCCAGCTCCGCTATCGCATCGCCCAATCCGGACTGATC
>JAEVZN010000353.1 GCA_023392205.1 Pseudomonadota bacterium | reverse complement strand
GGCGCCTCGACGGGCGACACAAACAAAATCAGAAAATCGCACGAGGAAAGCATGTCCAGTTCCAACACCACGGCGCCGTTCCGCGCCGATCATGTCGGCAGCCTGTTGCGTCCGGCCGCGCTGAAAGAGGCGCGCGCCCGGCATGAAAAGGGCGAGATTGACGCAGCCGCGCTGAAGGCGGTGGAAGACGACGAAATCCGCAAAGCCATCCGCAAGCAGGAAGAAGTAGGCCTGAAACTCGCGACCGACGGCGAATACCGCAGGTCGTGGTGGCAATTCGATTTCTTCAAGCTGCTGGATGGCGCCGAACTCTATCGCACCGCGCATGGCATCAAGTTCGCGGGCGTGGAGACGCGCCCCGAGGATATCCGCGTCACCGGCAAGATCGGCTATTCCGGTGCGCCGATGATCGATCATTTCAAATTTCTGGCGGCGAATACAAACGTCGCGCCGAAAATGACCATCCCGTCGCCGACGGTTCTGCAATACCGGGTGGGGCGCAAGCCGATCGAGGACGGCATCTACAAGACCATGGATGCGTTCTTTGCCGATCTCGGCCTCGCCTATCGCAAGGCGATCAAGGCCTTTGCCGATGCCGGCTGCCGCTATATCCAGCTCGACGATACATCCTATGCGCATCTGTGCGACAACGAGCGCCGCAAGATGGTGGCGGATCGCGGCGAGGATCCGGTCGCGCTCGCCGATTCCTGGGCGGACATGATCAATTCCGCCATCGCCGACAAGCCGGCCGACATGGTGACGGCGATGCATCTGTGCCGCGGCAATTTCCGCTCCACTTTCGTGTCGTCGGGCGGTTACGAGCCGGTGGCCGATGTATTGTTCAACAAGATCGGCATCGACGGCTATTTCCTCGAATACGATTCGGACCGCGCCGGCGGGTTCGAGCCGTTGCGTATGCTGCCCAAAGGCAAAAAGCGCGTGGTGCTCGGCCTCGTGACCTCGAAATTCGGCACGCTGGAGGACAAGGGCCTGCTCAAGCGCCGCATCGAGGAAGCGACGAAGTTCGTGCCGCTCGATCAGCTCTGCCTGTCGCCGCAATGCGGCTTTGCCTCCACCGAGGAAGGCAATACGCTCGCCGAGGACGAACAATGGGCAAAGCTGAAACTCGTTGCCGATGTCGCGCAGGAGGTGTGGGGGAAATAGGCAGGCCTATTGCAGCCTCACGCCTCACGTCTTGCGGCCGGTCGTACAGCCGACCGGCCGGCTTCCGCCAGCGTCAGGCGTTCAGCCTGACCAGTGCCGCACGGTTGCGCAGGATCATGTGGCGCGAGCTTGGCAATTCGATCGCGCAGCTTGTCTGGAACTGGGTCAGCGTGCGCGACACGGTCTCGATGGTCAGCCCGAGATAATCGGCGATATCCTGCCGTGACATCGGCAGGTCGATGGCATCGCCCTTGCCCCGCTCGGAGATCGCCACCAGGAAAGAGGCGACCCGCTCCTGCGCGGTTTTCACCAGCAGCATCGCGTGGCGGCGGGCATGGTCGAGTTCACGGCCGGTATGCAGCCATAGATCGCGGGCGACGTTGCGGTCGCGGGCGGAGGCAGCCAGCAACGCCGCGCGCTTGATGACGACGACATTGGTATTCGTCACCGCTTCGGCGGACGAGGCATGCTCTTCGTCGAAGGCCACGCCGAAAATGTCACCGGGGAAATAGAAGCCCTCGATCTGGCGGCGGCCGTCCTGCAGGATCTTGTAGACCCGGACCGTGCCGCTGAGGATCTTGTAGACGTAATCGGCGGGCTCGTTCTCCCCGTAGATTTCGGCATCGCGCCGGAACGACAGTGGCGACCCGACCAGTTCCGGCGACCCGAAGAATGCATGGCTGGCAGGGGCTTCCGGGGCCGGCCGGCTGGCTGCAGGGCGAATTCCCAGCGCCTGTGCGGTCGGACAGGCGGGCCGCATTCTGGCGAAAGGGGCGTTCTGGGTGAGCGTCTGCATGGCCGGGCTCCTTTTTGAAGGTGATCCGGTCTTACGAAAGGTGAACACTTGCGAAAATTCGGATATTGCCCCTAAGGGGTTTCCCGGAGTGTCCTTTTGCCGTGAATGCCCTTTGCCGTGAATGCGGCATTGCTTTTTTCGTCAGCGGCCTTTCTGGCCATCCCTCGGAAAAGACACGCGGAAATCGCATGAGCTGGCCTGCCGCCATCCCCACAGGGGCCCGCCTCTGGATCGCGCTCCTGCTCACGCTGCTGCTGATCGGGGGCGCCTTGCTGGTGCGGCTGTTCGCGGCGTCGGACGTGGAAAGCGCCACCATCTACCTGTTTCTGGTGCCGGCGATCCTCGTGATCAGCGCGCTCGGCGGGGTCGGGCCGGGAATATTGGCGACCGGGCTGAGCATTGCGGTGGAGCTGTTTTCGGCATCGCCCGATCTGCGCCGCCCAGATCTCATCAATGCGGCGGCCTTCCTGACCATCGGGCTTGGCATGGCCTGGCTCGGCGGACGGGTTCAGCGCGCACGCCATGTTGCCGAGGAGACCAATCGCGACCTGCTGGCGCGCGAGGCGCATCTCAAATCCATTCTGGATACGATCCCGGACGCGATGGTGGTGATCGATCCGAACGGGATCATCCAGTCCTTCTCCAGCGCGGCCGAGCGGCTGTTCGCCCGCAGCGCCGCAGAGGTGATCGGCGAGAACGTCCGCATCCTCATGCCGCAGCCCTATCGCGGCCAGCATGACGGCTATATCGGCCGCTATCTGCAAACCGGCGAACGCAAGATCATCGGCGTCGGCCGGGTGGTGGTCGGCGAGCGCAAGGACGGTTCGACCTTTCCGATGGAGCTTGCCATCGGCGAAATGCGGTCCAACGACCGGCTCTACTTCACCGGCTTCATTCGCGATCTCACCGACCGGCAGAAGACCGAGGCGCGCCTGCAGGAATTGCAGGCGGAGCTGGTGCACATCTCGCGGCTGACGGCGATGGGAGAAATGGCCTCGACTCTGGCGCATGAACTCAACCAGCCGATGTCGGCCATCGCCAATTATCTGAACGGGGCGCGCCGCATCCTCAACAAATCAGGCGAAGCCGGTCTGCCGATGTTGGAGGAGGCGCTGGCCAAGGCGACCGAGCAATCACTGCGCGCGGGCCAGATTATCCAGCATCTGCGCAATTTCGTGGCCCGCGGCGATTCCGAACACAAGATCGAAAGCGTCTCCAAGATGCTGGAAGAGGCGAGCGCGCTGGCGCTGGTCGGCGCCAAGGAGCACGACGTCAAGGTGCGCTTCGAACTCGATCCGGCCTCGGATCTGGTGGTGGCGGACAAGATCCAGGTTCAGCAGGTCATCGTCAATCTGATCCGCAATGCCATCGAGGCGATGGAGACTTCGCCCGTCCGCCAATTGGTGATTGCATCGTCCGCCGCTCCAGAACAGATGGTGCAGATCAGCGTGGCCGATACCGGCGCGGGATTGTCGCCGGAGATTCTGCCGCAATTGTTTCAGCCCTTTATCACGACCAAGGCGCATGGCATGGGCGTGGGATTGTCGATTTCGAAAACCATCGTCGAATCGCATGGCGGCCGCCTGTGGGCGGAGCCGTCCGAGCCGGGCGGCACCGTCTTCAAGCTGACGCTGCGATCGGCGGCCAGTCTGGGGGCGCGCGATGTCTGACACGGGTTTCGTTCATGTGGTCGACGACGACGAGGCGGTGCGGGAATCCCTCGCCTTCCTGCTCCGGACGGCCAATCTCGAGGTGAAGACTTATGAATCGGCGCAGGCGTTCCTGGACTCCATCGGGGCGCCGGCCAGCGGCGGGCTGTCCGGATGCATCGTCACCGATGTGCGCATGCCGGGTCTGAGCGGCCTCGAATTGCTGCAGCAATTGCGCAGGAACCAGATTCAATTGCCGGTGATCGTCATCACGGGACATGGCGACATTCAACTCGCGGTGGAGGCGATGAAATCGGGGGCCGTGGATTTTCTCGAAAAGCCCTTCGATGACGAGCGCGTGCTGGAGGCCGTGCAATCGGCGCTTGCGTCACACAGTCAGGCAAGATCGCAGGCCGGCGGGCGTTCGGAAATCGCGGAGCGCCTTGCGAGCCTGTCGCAGCGCGAGCGGCAGGTGCTGGAGGGCCTCGTCGCCGGGCAGCCCAACAAGACCATCGCGCACGATCTCGGAATCAGCCCGCGCACGGTCGAGGTGTATCGTGCCAATGTCATGACCAAGATGCAGGCTGGCAGTCTTTCGGAACTGGTGCGCATGGCGCTCACTGTGGAGCAGCTGTAAGCGGTCCGGTCCGCTTGCCCGATCCCTGTCGGGTGCGACCCTTGCCGGGTTTGATGATTGTCAAAAAGTCCCGCCGCGCTTCATGCGACGGGATTCCATGATCGAGGATCGTCCGCCGCTCCGTCTCTGTCCGCGCTGCCGCATCACCATGCAGGCAGGCCGCTCGCGCGCCGAGGGCCATTACGACACCTTCACTTGCCAGCGCTGCGATCTGGTCTTCGCCTATGCGCCGCGCAGGCCCGAGCCGCGCGACAGCGGCGACGGCAGCCGCTGACAGCTGCTGTCTTACGCCGCCTGCGTCAGATCGAGGATCACGGTTTTCAGCCCGTCATCCTCGGGATCGTCGGTGATCACAAAACCGAGCTGCTGGCACATGCGCAGCATCGTGGTGTTCTCACGCAGGACCTGCCCCTGCAGCCGCTGCAATCCGTCCTTGCGCGCGTAGTCGATGATCAGTTCCATCAGCGCCCAGCCCAGTCCGCGGCCCTTCATGTCCGAGCGCAACAGGATGGCATATTCGCCCAACCGGTAATCCGGGTCGGCATGCATGCGCACCGCGCCGAGCATGACGCCATCCGTCTCGTCCAGGGCGAGAAAGGCCATGGCGCGTCCGTAATCGATCTGCGTCAGCCGGGCCATGAAGGCATGCCCGAAATCCTTGATCGGCGCGAAGAAGCGCATGCGCAAATCCGTCTGCGTCACCTGCGGGAAAAACGCCGCGAACAATGGTTCGTCTTCGGGACGCACCGGCCGTACCGCGACGCGCATGCCGTCGCGGAGAAGGATCGACCGGCTCCAGTGCCTGGGATAGGGGCGGATCGCCAGATGCGAGGCGCGGGCGGTTCGCGTGGCGGATGCGGGACCCACGGCGATGCGCGCATCGAGCGCCAGCACGCCGTCCCCGTCGGCCAGCAGCGGGTTGATATCCAGTTCGCGAATTTCCGGAAAATCGGCGGCAAGTTGCGACAGCCTCACCAGCGTCAGCGCGATCTCGTCGCGGCGGGCAGCCGGCACATTGCGATAGGCTGCGAGCCTGCGCGCGATGCGCGTGCGCCCGATCAGGTCGTCGGCCAGTTTCAGATCCAGCGGCGGCAATGCCAGCGCCTTGTCGTTGATGACCTCGACAGCGACCCCGCCCTGCCCGAAGGCGATGACCGGACCGAAGGTCGGGTCCTGCGCGATGCCGACAATGAGTTCGCGTGCATTCCGGCGCACGATCATCGGCTGTAGCATCACGCCGTCGATCCGTGCCTCCGGCCGCAGCCGCGCGGCATTGGCCATGATATCGGAGGCGGCCTTGCGGACGGCCTCTTCGGATTTCAGATTGAGGCGCACGCCGTCGACATCGGATTTGTGCGGAATATCCCGCGACAGGATTTTCACCGCCACAAGCTGGTCCTGCGCCAGAAACTCACGCGCGGCCTCGGCGGCAAGGCCGGCATCCCTGACCTGCAAAAGCGGCGGCGCGGGAATAGCGTAGGCCGCAAGCACGGCGCTGACCTCAAGCGGATCGAGCCAGCTTCGCTGCTCGCGCAGGGCCGTATCGACGATCTCGCGCACGGCCGCCTCGTCCGGCGGATTGTCATCCGACAGAGCGGGCGGTGTATCCATGAGTGCGCGCAGGGTTTCCATGCGGCGCACCAGATGCACAAAGCCGCGCACCGCCTCGGCTTCCGTCGGGAAGCTCGGCACCTTTGCTTCGCTGAAAAACGCATCGGTCTCGATGTCGGAGCCGATCCAGGACGCGAAGACGGGCTTCGGCGCGATGTGTTTTGTCCGCGATGTCCCGACCACATCGGCCACGGCATGGGCGGTATCGGTCGCACTCGCCATCGCCGTCTGCACGTTGAGCACCAGCACCGCATCGTTCAACGGGTCATCCAGCAAGGCTTGCAAGGCCTGCGCATAGCGCTCGGCATCCGCGTCGCCCACGATGTCGACCGGATTGGCGCCGGACCACAGATGCGGCATCACCGTGCTGAGGCGCGCCTGCACATCCCCCGACAATTCGGCTGGCGCATAGCCGTGATCCGCGAGGCGGTCGACGGCGAGCACGCCCAGTCCGCCGCCATTGGTGAGGATCGCCAGCCGGCTGCCGCGCAGGCTGCTGATATGGCTTAGCGTCTCGGCAGCCGCAAAGGTCTCGGCCATGTCATAGACGCGCAGCAATCCGGCGCGGCGGAAGGCGGCGTCATAGACCGCATCCGCGCCGGCCAGCGCGCCGGTATGCGTCGCTGCTGCCTTGGCCCCCTGCGCATGACGGCCCGACTTCATCACGACCACGGGCTTGGTGCGGGCGGCGGCGCGCGATGCGGACATGAATTTGCGTGCATCGGTGATCGCTTCGACATAAAGCAGGATCGCCCGGGTATGGCGGTCGCTGGCGAAATAATCGATCAGGTCGCCGACATCGACATCGAGTTGATCGCCCAGCGACACGATAGCCGAGAATCCGGTGCCCTGCCGGTTGCCCCATTCGGTCATGGCCGCGGCGACGGCGCCGGATTGCGAAATCACCGCAAGACCGCCGCGCGCGGGCGTGGAGGCCGCGAAGCTTGCATTGAGGCCCACATAGGGCGCGATCACGCCGAGGCAGTTCGGCCCGACGATACGCAGCCCGTGTGCGCGCGCCGTAGCATTGACCTGCGCGGCAAGCGAGCCTTGGCCGTGACCGAGCCCGGCACTGAGCACGATCGCAGCATGCACCCCGATCCGCGCGGCTTCGGCAACGATGTCCGGGATGGTGGGAGCCGGTGTGGCGACGACAATCAGTTCCGGCGGATTCGGCAAAGCGGACAGCGACGGCGCGCAGGGCAGTCCGTCGATAGCTTCATGGCGCGGATTGACCAGATCGATGCGGCCGGCGAAGCCTGCGTCCCGCATGTTCGACAGGACGGCATGTCCGAGCGAGCGCGGATTGGCGCTGGCACCGACCAAGGCGATGCTTTCCGGTGCGAACACGCTGTGCAGGCGATAGATCGACATGGATGCGCGCTATCCTCTCGGGTGGCAGCGAGTGAAGCTCATGTATCTTGTCACAGGCGGATCCGCTTGCGGCAGGTCAATCGCGCTACCCGCAAGATGCGGCGGGTTGCCGCCTTACGCCTTGCCGTCGCCGGTATCCAGCAATTCGCGCAACTTGATCGAGAGCCGCTCCAGGGTGAACGGCTTCATGACCACCGTCACGTCCGGATCGAGAACACCGTTATGCACAATCGCATTGCGGGTATAGCCGGTGGTATAAAGCACCTTGAGCGACGGCTTTATGGCGAGCGCCTTTTCCGCCAACTGGCGTCCGTTCATATGCGGCATGACGATATCGGTGAAGATCAGCGCGATATCCGGATGATCGTCGAGCAGGGACAGCGCCTGCACCCCATCCGCGGCGCTGACGACGCGATATCCCAGGTCCTGAAGCATGGCGACGGTCAATTGCCTGACACTGCCTTCGTCCTCGACCACGAGAATGGTTTCGTTGCGCGTCGAAGGCATGACCTTCTCGCTGATCTCGGGCTTTCCCGGCACGTCTGCATCCGACGCAGCACGCGGCAGATAGATCTTCACCGACGTGCCATGCCCCGGCTCGCTGTAGATCGACAAATGCCCGCCGGATTGCTTGGCGAAACCATAGACCTGACTGAGACCCAGTCCGCTACCCTGCCCGACCGGCTTGGTCGTGAAGAACGGGTCGAGCGCCTTTGCCTGCACCTCCGGCGGCATGCCGGTCCCGGTATCCGTGATCCCGAGCAGGACATAATCCCCAGCCGTGACATCCTGATGTTTGCTGACATAGGCCTCGTCGAGACGGACATTGCCGGTCTCGATGGTGAGCTTGCCACCGTCCGGCATCGCATCGCGGGCGTTGACCGCAAGATTGACGACAGCGTTTTCCAGTTGGGACGGATCGGCGAGCGCCTTCCACAATCCGGCGGCGAGGACGGTTTCGATCTGAATCGATTCGGGGAGTGTCCGGCGCAAGAGATCGGACATGCCCGTCACCAGCGAATTGCAATCCACCGGCTCCGGATCGAGCGGATGCTGCCGCGAGAAAGCCAGCAGCCGCGCGGTCAGCGCGGCCGCGCGATCCGCACCGGCAATCGCACTGTCGAGATATTTTCCGATATTCATATCGCCCTGGGCGATGCGCCGCTGCATCATGCGCAGGCTGCCGCCGATGATGGCCAGCATGTTGTTGAAGTCATGCGCAATCCCGCCGGTGAGCTGGCCGATGGCTTCAAGCTTCTGCAGATGCTGCATCTGCCTTTCGGTGGCCTGCCGCCGTGTGGTTTCGATCAGCAGCCGCTCATAGGTTGCGGTCTGCCTGCGACTCAGTATCAGCGCGAAGGCGAGCGCCGCGAACAGGGCGAGAAGCGCAGGAATGCCGAGAATCAGATGCTGGCTGTATTCGGCCATCCAGCGATCGCGAATGACGCGCTTTTCAAGGCTGGTCGTGACATAGACCGGATAAGTGGAGATGCGCTCATAGGCGATCAGCCGGTGCGACCCGTCAAACACCGATCGGGCTTCATAGGTGCCGCGATCGGGATTGGCCCGCACCGGCTCCACGATATTCATGGCCCTGGGAGAGTCCGGCAATTCTTCCCGCTTGCCCGGATACCATGCCAGAACGGAGCCGTCCGCACGCAGCAGCGCCACACCCTGCACGTCATTGCCTGCGAGCTTTTCGAAGAAATCCTGGAAATAGCCGGGCTCCACCGAAATCGCGGTGACGCCGGTAAAGTCCATCGGCTCGCGCGAGCGCCTGCGGTCGCTCAACTGAAAGAAGATGACATCTTGCGCCCGGCCACGCAGCACCGCACTGACAAACGTATCGTCGGGGGCGACTTGTCCATCGCGATGCGCCCGGTAATATTCCCGGTCGGACAGATCGAGCGGTGGCACCGGATATACGTTTCCGGTGACCAGCGGACGGCCGAAACGGTCCAGCACCCAGATATCCTGGATCTGGTCTAGACGGTCGACCATCGCCTTGAAGCGCGGGCTGAGTTCGGCTTCGCGCAGCCGGATCTCCGAGTCCGACAACCCGAACAGGATTTCGTCGACCTGCTGCGCGGCGAGTTCATGCGTTTCGAAAACCTTGATGGCGTGTTCGCGCGCCACGGCCGCGGTGCGGGTCAGGAGGTCGCGCGCCCGGCTCTCATGCTGCTCATAGGTCCGAAAGCCGAGCCAGACCAGAAACAGGGTCGGCAGGACCAGCGCCAGCAGGGCCAGTGCCAGCAATGTTCGCGCCCCGCGCCGTCGATTCTCACGCCTGGTCATCGGAGCCTATATCCGCCCGGCTGCCTGCAAAATGTCAACCGTCGCGCCGCTTCATGCATCTTCGTCAATGCCGCATCGCAATGCCGGATTTTGGCATTATGGTCGGCACAGGTGCGGCCACCGGAATGTCCGGCCGCATTTGATCGTGCAGGGAGAAACGCATGCTGAAGACCAGTAACCCGAAGACCATCGCGCCGCCCGCGGCCATGTACAGCCACAGCGTCGAGGTGCCGCCCAACGCACGCTGGCTTTATACGGCCGGGCAGGTCGGCACCCGGCCGGACGGGACGGTGCCGGAGGGGTTCGAAGCCCAGCACGACCAGATCTGGCAGAACACGTTGGCAATCCTCGCGGATGCCGGCATGGGGCCGGAGAACATCGTGCGGCTGAACGTCTATTCGACCGATCCGGAGGGTTTGAAATTCGTCAAGCCGCATCGCGAAAAGTATCTCAAAAGCGGGCATGTCCCGGCATCGACCTGGGTGGTGGTCAGCAAACTGGCCAATCCGCAATGGGTGGTCGAGATGGAGACGATTGCCGCCAAGGCGTGAGCGCTGACATCGAAGGGCCGGCCG
>JAEVZN010000332.1 GCA_023392205.1 Pseudomonadota bacterium | reverse complement strand
ATGTCCTAGTCTGATACGGGGCGTGGGGGGTAGGCTTAATGCGTGCGCGGGTAACGGGATGCCGGGCCGCCTTGAAAAGGCTGGCGGGCGGACTAGCAGCAGGTGTGCTGGCGATTACGCTGGCCGGCTGCGCCACCGTTGAACGCATTCCCTATACGCAGCAGGAACAGCAACTCGCGGTCGTGCCGGGCATTCCCGAAGCGCGAGTCTGGGCCGACGATCCTGCGCTCGCCAAGCGCAATCCAATCCTGGACACCCGCTCGCGGGAGCGCCCGACAATCCTGGCGCTGTCCGGCGGCGGCGCCGATGGCGCCTTCGGGGCTGGCCTTCTCAAGGGCTGGACCGAGCGCGGCGACCGGCCGGTCTTCACAATCGTCACCGGCGCCAGCGCGGGTGCGCTGATCGCGCCTTTCGCCTTCCTCGGCTCACGCTACGATCCGACGCTGGAATCCGTTTTCTCCAACGGGGAGATGGAAGGCTTTCTCAAGTTTCAGGGTGTGCGCGGCCTGTTCGGGACCGGATTGTTCGAGGCCGCGCCCTTGCGCGATCTGATCGCCAAGCATGTGACGCCTCAGGTTCTCGAAGAGATCGCCCGCGAATATCAAGCCGGCCGGCGGCTCTATGTCGTGACCACCAATCTCGATGCGCAGCGCACGGCGATCTGGGATATGGGCCGCATCGCCGCGAGCGGCGATCCCGCGGCGCCCGATCTGTTTCGCCGGGTGATTGAGGCGTCGGCCAGCATTCCTGGCATCTTCGCGCCGGTGCTGATCGATGTCGAAGCGGAAGGCCGGCGGTTTGCGGAAATGCACGTCGACGGTGGCATTACAGCCAATGTGCTGGTGGTGCCCGAAGCCATGCTACTCGCCAATCGCCCGGCTCTTCCGGCCGGCGCACAGCCGCGAATCTATGTGGTTCTGAACAGCAAGCTCGGACCGTATTTCGAGGTGGTGCGATCGAGCACATTGCCGATTGCCATCCGCGCGTTCGAGACCTCGGTTCGCTCCAACACCCGCAATACGTTGCTGGCGTCGTATGAATTCATCCGGCGCCGCAACTGGAACCTGACGCTGGCGTCGATCGACAATGATTTTCCCTCGCAGGAGAAGCCGGGCTTCGACACCGCCTATATGCGCGGTCTGTTCGAATTCGGTCGCGAGCAGGGACGAACAGGCGCGGCCTGGCAGCGCGGTCCCGGCAGCGATGCGCCGCCGCCCGTCCGGCGCCGCGCGCCGCGTGTTGCGCAGCAGGACATGGCGAACTGATCGGCGCTGGCGGCGGCCGGCCTTATTCCTCAATCCATGCGAATGATGGCCTTGCCCATGATCTTGCGGGCGGCAATGTCCTTGAGCGCCTGCGCCGTCTCGTGCAACGGATAAGTGGCGTGGACATGGCCTGACAATTTACCGTCCGCGCACCAGCGCACGATCTCCGTCATGTTGCTGGCCTGTCGCGCGGGCTCGCGTTCCGTGAACGCGCCCCAATGGACGCCTACCAGATCGCAGGCCTTGAGCAGCACGAGATTGAGCGCAATGCGGGGGATTTCGCCTGCCGCGAATCCGATCACCAGATAGCGTCCCTCCCAGGCCATGGAACGCAAGGCAGGCTCCGCATAGGGACCGCCGATCGGATCGTACATCACGTCCACGCCGCGCCCGCCGGTCAACGTCTTGAGCGCGCCGCGCAGATCCTCGCGCCCGTAATTCACTATTTCGTCGGCGCCATGCCGCCGCGCGAAATCACATTTCTCGTCGGATGACGCGCAGGCAATGACCCGCGCGCCCATCAGCTTGCCGATTTCGATGGCGGAGAGTCCGGTGCCTCCGGCGGCGCCGAGAACGGCCAGCGTTTCACCGGGCTGCAGCGCGGCGCGGTCCCGCAAGGCATGGATCGTGGTGCCATAGGTGACCGACAGGCCCGCTGCGCGATCGAGATCAAGCGCCTCGGGAACGGCGACCAGCTGCTCGGCCTTCGCCAGCACGAATTCCCGCACCGCGCCGTAGCCGGAAAATCCCATCACCCGGTCGCCGGGTTTCAAGGCCGTCACACCGGGGCCGACTGATTCGACGACGCCGGCAAATTCGGCACCGGGGGAAAACGGGAAAGCCGGTTTGACCTGATATTTGCCGGCAATGATGAGGGTGTCGAAAAAATTCAATGCAGCGGCAGCAACGCGGACCGCCACTTCGCCCGTGGATGGTTCCGGCTGCGCCACTTCGTCCAGTGACAGATCGTCAGGTGTGCCGTAGCGATGGCAAAGGATCGCTTTCATGTCCCGTTCCGTGGCGTGTGTACGGACTGCTGCGAACCGCCGCAGGTATCGGCGTCATCAGATCGCCGATTTTCACTTATTATTACAGTTCAGCAATTGTGCTAATCTTTTGGGGGCCATTCGAATCTCTCAAAATTCTCTCCGATCTATCAAGGTGCGTGCATATGAGCCTCACGACGCGATTCCCGATCCTTCCCAGCCTTGCTGCTGCCACCGCCGCCGCGCTCTTCGGAGCGATGCCTGCCGCCGCGCAATCGCCGACCTCGGGTGCGCAATTGCTCGGACAGTTCGGTGATTGGGGCGCATACACGGCGGCGCCCGGCGGCCGGAAAATCTGCTTCGCATTGGCCAAGCCGACGTCGTCGGAGACCGACCCCCCGAATCGGCCCCGCGGCCAGGCCTGGTTTTTCGTCTCCACGCGGCCCGCAGAGAAAGTCGCCGAGGAGGTATCGGTGATTTTCGGTTATCCGCTCAAGGCCAACGTGGACGCGTCAGTCGATGTCGGGAACACCAATTTCGCCATGTACACCCAGAATGACGGGGCCTGGGTGAAGAATGCGGCCGAGGAATCGCGGCTGGTGGAGGCACTCCGCAAGGGGTCCGAGGCGACCGTGCGGGGAGAATCGACCCGTGGAACCAACACCACGGACGTCTATTCCCTGAAGGGGGTATCGCAGGCCCTCGACCGTGCGTCGCAGGATTGCCGCTGAGCCGGCTATCCGGATTCGGCAAGGCAGGTCCCGAATCGGTTTTTGATTGCCGGATTCGGCAAATCGGTGTGCGGTGGCCTATATAGGCGCTCATGATCGCAGCCTCCGCCATCGCGGCGCTCGAAAAGACGCCGCTTGAAGTCTATGTCGCGCCCGACAAGCCCTCGCTTGTCGGGGTGTCGCGGCAGGGGCTGGCGGACCTGTTGCGCGACATCGGCGTGGCCGATCGCGAAGCGAAGATGCGCGCCCAGCAAATATGGCACTGGCTTTATGTGCGCGGG
Source organism: Pseudomonadota bacterium (assembly GCA_023392205.1). Lineage (GTDB taxonomy): Bacteria > Pseudomonadota > Alphaproteobacteria > Rhizobiales > Xanthobacteraceae > Pseudorhodoplanes. The sequence continues at coordinate 415 of JAEVZN010000332.1, read as the reverse complement.
GCGTCCGATTTCGGGCCGATGTCGAGCATCTCGAAGACATTGCGCGACCAACTGGACAAGCATTTCACGCTGGAGCGGCCGGAAATTGTCTCCGAGCAGATCTCGGCGGACGGGACGCGCAAATGGCTGCTGAAGCTCGCCAGCGAAAATCCCGGCGAGCGCCCGCATCTGATCGAGTGTGTCTACATCCCGGAAAGCAACCGCGGCACATTGTGCGTCTCGAGCCAGGTCGGCTGCACGCTGAATTGCTCGTTCTGTCATACCGGCACGCAGCGGCTGGTGCGCAATCTGACGCCCGGTGAAATCGTTGGCCAGATCATGGTCGCGCGCGAGCGCCTCGGTGACTTTCTGGGACAGACGCGCGCGCCCGGGCCTGGCCTTCCGCCCGAGGGCGAACGCTGCGTGTCCAACATCG
>JAEVZN010000312.1 GCA_023392205.1 Pseudomonadota bacterium | reverse complement strand
GCGAACGAGGCACCGGGCGCGCGCGAAGACGAAGCCGAAACGCGGCGCCACCGCGAGGCATAGTTTCCGCAGCCGATGGTTGATGGCGGGTCGCGGCTGCGTTAGTCTCGACCCGCTCTCGCGATGCGGGACGAATGCGGCAAACAATGCAGCGTGGCCCGGACGATGGACAGGCGCATCGCGGAACTCAATATCGAGCACCTCGAGAGGAAACTCGGCGAGGTCGCCGATCCCCAATTGCGTGAGACGATTCTGCGGCTCATCGCGGAAGAGAAGGCGAAGCTCGCCGAACTAAAGCGCCGGAATTCAGGCAACCGCCACAGTGCCTGAGGCCAGAGCGCCGGTTTGCGGCAGGCTTGATCGTCGTCAACGCCGGATCGCGCAGACCCGGGCTATCCAATCGGCAATGATGTTCAATTCGATGAGGGAGTGAGCCATGAACGCGGGCGACCTGATGACGACGGGCGCGGCGACCGTCCATCCGTGGGACACGGTATCCGAGGCGGTGGCAACGATGGTCAATTACGGGGTGAGCGGCCTGCCCGAGGTGGACAATGAAAATCACGTAGTCGGCATCGTGAGCGAGCGCGATCTCCTTCGGCGCGTGGAATTGGGCACCGAGCACAAGCGGCCGCGGTGGCTGGACCTCTGGTTCGAGCCGGGGGACCTGGCGGAGGAGTACAGCCGCGCCCACGGACGCAAGGTTGAAGACGTGATGACGCGGGATGTCGTCACCGCCGATGTCGAGATGCCGGCCGGCGAGATCGCCACGCTCATGCAGATGAAAAGCGTCAAGCGCCTGCCGGTGCTCCGCGAAGGGAAACTCGTCGGTATCGTCAGCCGGGCGAACCTGATCGCGGCGCTGTCGCGGAGGCTGAGCCAGCCCGAGGCGGTCGCGGCGGAGGATGTCGAATTGCGCCGGCGGGTCCTCGACGAGATCGTGGACAAGGCCTGGGCAAAGGGAGCGGCCGTCGACGTGCATGTGCGCGACGGCAAGGTCGCGCTCAGAGGCAATGTGGCTGACGAACGCATCGCGCGGGCGATGCGGGTTGCGGCCGAAAACACGCCGGGCGTCAAGGAAGTGCTCTCGCTTCTGCGGACACTGCCGCAGGACGCGGGAACGGCCTGACATGCGCCGGGTGACGGCCGTCATAGCCGGCGTGGCGGTTCTGTGGGCCGCGCAGGTGATCGCTGCGGATCGCGAGAGCGAGTTCCGCGGCCGCCGGCTGGCCGAAGCAAATTGCTACGACTGCCATGCGTTGGCGCTTGAGGACGAGAGTCTCGATCCGCGCGCGCCGCCTTTCCGGGAACTGGCGCTTCGCCGCGACGTGGAGGCGTTGCGCGAAGACATGGCGGGCGATCTCTTCACCCGCCATCCCGAAATGCCGGATTTCGAGCCGACTTCCGCGCAGATCGACGACCTCGTCGACTTCATCGAGAGCCTGGCGCCCTGAGCAGGGCCTGACCTCGTTCAGCAGGCGACGGAGGGGTACTCCTTGCCTTCCCAATGCGCCAGTTCCTTGGCGAAATGGCGCTGGAAGGCGAGCGGACCCTCGCGCTCCATGTATTCCTCGTCATAGAGCGCGATGAAGATGGTCAGCGACAGGAAGAAGTGCGCACCCATCTCGAACAGCTTCACGAAGTCGTGGTTGACGAGCGCTTCGCGCTCTTCGTCGGTCAGGGCATGAACGGTCGAACGCTCGGCGTCGTTGAGCCTGGGGCCGATCGACTGCTCCCAGGTGGCGACGAATGCGCGCGGTTCCTCCTTGTAGCGGCGCAGCAGTTCCGAATCCCGGTCGACGGTGAACAGGAACTTGTTGACGTAGTACTTGCTCATGCCGCCTGCTCCTTCGGATACCAGGTGAAATAGGCCTCCATCGTATGGAAGAGGTCGAGATTGTCGACATAGTCGGCCTTCTCGGCGCCTGCGATGCCCATCATCAGGATGAAGTCCATGAAGCCGTGGGTGGCGTTGCCGCTCTTGGCCATCGACTCGTGGGTGACATTTTCGAGGATCGCCTCGATGTTGCCGGTCGATATCCACTCGATCGCCTGGCGGTCGAATTCCGGGTCCGGTCCGGTCTCGCGGAACTGGCGAGGACCACCGAGTTCCAGCGACAGATGCCCGCTGCCGATGGCCGCGATGCGCTTGTCGGAGGGATAGGAATCGATCACCTCGCGGATCGCGCAGCCGAGTTCCCAGAAGCGCCTCGGGGAGGGCAAAGGCGGCGCGAAGATGTTGGTGTAGATCGGCACCACGGGCAGGTCGGCCTCAGGCCGCGTGGTGATGATTGGGCAGATGATCGAATGATCGATCTTCAGCTCGTGGCTGAAGGCCATGTCGAAACTGCGGTCCATCAACCCGCGCAGCATGTAGTCGGACAGCTCCTCGTGCCCTTCGAGCACATAGGTCGGAATGTCGAACTCGCGAATCTCGTTGTAGAAGGTGGCGTCGTAGCGCGGTGCCTTGCCGATCAGGAACTGCGGATAATTGTCGAGGAATATCTGGTGAAAATGGTCGGCGCCGACCATGACCAGAATGTCGGGTTCGGCCTTCGTCAGCGTCTCGCGATAGGCCTCGATCTTGCGCTTCCATTCCGGAGCCTGCGGAATCTGCTGTTCCGGCGGCATGGTCGTCGCCTTCAGGTAGAAGGGATGATGCGTCGTCGCCAGCACGGCGCACAGTTTCGCCATTTGTCGTCCTCCTCAGGAG
>JAEVZN010000306.1 GCA_023392205.1 Pseudomonadota bacterium | reverse complement strand
TAAGGCCGCTGCTTTGGGAGCAGAGGGTCGCAGGTTCGAATCCTGCTGCCCCGACCACGCCGTTGGCCTCAAGACGGGAATCAAATTCGGGTCACGGTTTCGGATAACACTCATGTCAGCGCGCATTTACAGGCCGGCCAGAACGGCCATGCAGTCCGGAAATGCCAAGACGAAGGAATGGTTGCTCGATTTCGAGCCGCAGGCCCCTCGGACGGTCGAACCGCTGATGGGCTGGACCTCGTCGACCGACATGAGCAGCCAGGTCCGGTTGCGCTTCGATACCTGCGAAGAGGCCATCGCCTATTGCAAACGGCATGGCATCCCGTTTCAGGTGTCGAAGCCCAAAGAAGCCACCCGCCGGCCGATGGCCTATGCCGATAATTTCTCCTACCGCCGTCAGGGCCTCTGGACCCACTGAATAGCGTCTGAAGGCAGGCGAGCGGCTCTTTCGCCGCATTCAGAGATCCGGGCAGGCCGAAAAGCGCCCATAGCCGTCATCGATGACGCACGAGCCAAGATAAGCCGGTGCCTGGAAGCGACGGCCATCTGGGCCGAAGGACGGATCGTTGAAGCGCCGGACCCTTGGCGCCGTTGCAACCGGGGCGGTGTTGCGCGGAGCCGCACGCTTGGTGGATTTGCGTGGTGGCGTCTCGCTCTTTTTGCTGGCGGCCGAAATGTCCGAGGGCGCCGTTGCGCCTGATTGCAGCGTCCGGGCGGCGGCCGGTGCGGCGATGAAGGCTGCTGCCAGCAGCGCGGCGCAGGCGGGGACGAAGACAGTGGGCATTCGCATTCTGTAAAACTCCGTGTGCTGTCGTGCCCGCCCGGCTCTGCGACCACCAGCGATGCCGGCGATTCGGCAGGGTCCTTGGCGGCACATGTGCAGCTACGGATGAAATATGGCGACCCCGGCTGGATTCGAACCAGCGACCCGCAGCTTAGAAGGCTGCTGCTCTATCCAACTGAGCTACGGGGCCGTGCCCGACACATAGCCGCGTTGGTCGCAGCGCGCCAGTTTGCATCGCCGGTCCGAGGCGAATAGCTTGCAAATCAATGACTTGGTTTCTTGCTCGGCGATGAATACGCAGCGCCGCTCACAGGGAATCGTCCGGGTTTCGGTCGCACTTTGCCCGTGCGCGAGTCATGCGCCGATGCCACACTTGTGATCACAGCGACAAGTTCCCGTGTCACGACCTCGACACGTTTTGCCGCTGACCTAAAGTCAGCCCGCCGGTTCATGTCGCCGGCCGGGGGAGGAGGATCCCGCCCATGGTTGCGCTTGCCCGCGCCGGCCTGTTCGCCGCGCTGTATGCCTGTGCCGTTTTTGCCGTGGTGAATACGGCGGCCGCGTCCTCCGAGAGAGCCTTCCAGCGCGACGACCTCGCCGAAGCGGCGATCCGCCTGGAAAGTCAGATCCGTCGCGATGCCGGCCAAGTGAGCCAGCCGGCCGCGCAATTGCGCAGCGAGATGGACGACGCCTTCGGGAAGAATGATTTCCGCCTGGGCCTGCAATTGCTCGGCCGGATCGTCACCGTGGCGCCGAACGACGGGGCAAGCTGGCTCAGACTGGCGCGCAGCGTCGCGCAAATCCGCCCCGCCAATGATCGCGAACGCACGCTTCTGCTCGAACGTGCCGCTACCGCCGGCTACATCGCCTATCAGCGCACGGAAGATGCGGCCGAACAGGCGGAGGCATTGCAGATTATCGGCCGGTCTTTCGCAGACCGCCGTGTCTGGCGGCCGGCGCTGGATGCCTTGCGGCTATCGCTCGATCTGCGGGAAGTGGCGGATATCCGCGCGCAATATGAGCGGATGCGCGACGAGCATGGATTTCGCCTGCTCGATTATTCCGTGGATGCCGAGGCGGCGTCGCCACGCGCCTGCTTCCAGTTCTCGGAGACGCTGCCGGGCAAGCGTACCGATTTCTCGCCTTTCGTCACGCTGTCGGGACAGGACCGTCCGGCGATCAGCGTCGACGACAGGCAGCTTTGCGTCGAGGGCTTGAAGCACGGTGAGCGCTACACGATCGCGTTGCGCGCTGGATTGCCGTCCACCCTGGACGAGCCGCTTGCCCGCACTGGCGAATTCACCATCTTCGTGCGCGACCGCAAGCCGCTGGTGCGTTTCACCGGTCGCGCCTATGTGCTGCCACGCACCGGCCAGCAGGGCATTCCGCTGGTCAGCGTCAACAGCAAGGCGGCGAAGGTCGATATCTATCGCGTCGGCGACCGCAACCTGACCGATACGGTGCTTGGCAGCGATTTCCAGCGCACACTGACGCGCTACGAGGCCGACCAGTTGCGCGACGAGCGCGGCATGCAGGTATGGACCGGCGAACTGGCGCTCGAATACAGCCTCAACAACGAGGTGACGACCGCATTCCCCTTCGATCAGGCGCTCGGCGAATTGAAGCCCGGTGTCTATGTGATGGTGGCAGAACCTGCCGACGCGGCGCCGGGCGAGGATTATTCGTCGCTGGCCACGCAATGGTTCATCGTCTCCGATCTCGGCTTGTCGGCCTTTTCCGGCAATGACGGGATTCATGCCACGATCCATTCGCTGGCCAGCACGGCACCGATCCCGCAGCTCGAAGTCAGGCTTCTGTCGCGCAGCAACGAGGTGTTGGCGATCCGGCGCACCGACGCGAACGGCGCCGTACATTTCGAACCCAATCTGGTGCGCGGCGAGGGCGGCCTGTCGCCGGCTTTGCTGATCGCCAGCAACGATGCCGATTACGCATTCCTCAGTCTCAAATCACAGCCCTTCGATCTGTCCGATCGCGGCGTGGCCGGCCGCAAGGCGCCGGACGGGCTCGATGCCTTCGTGGTCACCGAACGCGGCGTCTACCGCACCGGTGAGACCGTGCATATCACGGCCTTGCTGCGTGACGCGGATGCGGTATCGGCGCCGAATGTGCCTCTGACTCTGGTGGTCGAGCGTCCCGACGGTGTCGAATACCGCCGCACCACTTTGCCAGACCAGGGCCTTGGCGGACGTTCGCTCAGCATGCCGATCGCGTCGACCGCGCTCAGCGGCACATGGCGCGTACGCGCCTTCACCGATCCCAAGCGGCCGGCAATCGGCGAGACCAGCTTCATGGTCGAGGATTACGTGCCGGATCGACTCGAATTCGAGCTGACACCGGCGGCGGCGCAGATTGCACCTGACGCGCCGGCCGAAATCGCGCTCACCGGCCGCTATCTCTATGGCGCG
>JAEVZN010000280.1 GCA_023392205.1 Pseudomonadota bacterium | reverse complement strand
CCCCCCCCCCCCCCGGGGGGGGGGGGGGGGGGGGGGGGGGGGCTATATTCTGGCGCGCATGCAAAGAAGCGCCCCCTCCCGACGAGCTTCGCTCGCCGACCTCCCCCGCGAGCGGGGGAGGTGACCGCATCGCAGTGCCGGAGCATCCATGTCCGCCCCACTTCATGTGTCACCCGCGACGGAGAAAATCCTCTCCGTGAATAATATCGAGGTGCTCTACGACCACGTCATTCTCGTGCTGAAGGGCGTGTCGCTTGATGTGGATCGCGGTGGCATCGTGGCGCTGCTCGGGGCCAATGGCGCGGGCAAGACCACGACGCTGAAGGCGATCTCGAATCTGCTGCATTCCGAACGCGGGGAAGTGACCAAGGGGTCGATCCTTTTCGAGGGCGCCGAGGTGCAGTCGCTGTCGCCGAACGAACTGGTGCGCCGCGGCTGTATCCAGGTGATGGAGGGCCGGCATTGCTTCGGCCATCTCACGATCGAGGAAAACCTGCTCACCGGCGCGTTCACCCGCAAGGACGGCAAGGCTGCGATCGGCCGCGATCTCGAACTCGTCTACGGCTATTTCCCGCGTCTGCGCGAGCGCCGCACTTCGATGGCGGGATATACATCGGGCGGCGAGCAGCAGATGTGCGCCATCGGACGCGCCTTGATGTCGCGACCGAAGATGATCCTGCTCGACGAGCCGTCGATGGGACTGGCGCCGCAGATCGTCGAGGAGATCTTCGAGATCGTGAACGATCTGAACGTGAAGGAGAATGTGTCTTTCCTGCTGGCCGAGCAGAACACCAATATGGCGTTGCGATACGCGCGCTACGGCTACATTCTGGAAAACGGCCGTGTTGTGATGGACGGCGATGCCAAGTCGCTCGCCGAGAACGAGGATGTGAAGGAGTTCTATCTCGGCCTCGCCGAGGGCAAGCGCAAATCGTTCCGCGAGGGCAAGCATTACAAACGGCGGAAAAGGTGGCTGGCTTAGCGGTCCGTCACCCTGAGGTGGCGCTGCGAAGCGGCGCCCTCGAAGGGCGACGGCCCGGTCGATGGCCGTGCATTCTTCGAAGCTCACACGCACCTCAGGATGACGGTGACAGGTTGTTGGAATGATGCAGCACTACGACTCCCTCGAAACCCGCGATCCCGCCGCGCGCGAGCGCGAGACCTTCGCGAAGCTGCCGGCGCAGCTTGCCCGCGCCATGACAGCGCCGGGCTGGGCGAGGCATCTGTCCGGCATCGATCCGCAAGCCATCGCCTCGCGCGACGCACTCGCGACATTGCCCATCCTGCGCAAATCCGATCTGCCGCGTCTGCAGGCCGAGACGCCACCCTTTGGCGGCTTCAACGCCACGCCGCCCGGAAAGGCGAAGCGCCTGCTGATGTCGCCCGGCCCGATCTTTGAGCCCGAAGGTCATGCACACGACTTTGCTCTTGTCGCGCGCGCGATGTTCGCGGCGGGGTTCCGCGAAGGCCAGGTCGTTCTGAACTGCTTTTCGTATCACCTGACACCCGGCGCCTGGATGTTCGAATCCGCAGCACAGGCTTTGGGTTGCGCGGTGATTCCTGGCGGGGTCGGCAATACCGGGCAGCAGGTCGAGGCCATCGCGCGCCTCAGGCCGGACGCCTATACCGGCACGCCGGATTTCCTGAAAATCCTGCTCGATGCCGCACAGGCGTCCGGCAAGGACGCTTCGTCGCTCAGGCGTGGCCTCGTGTCGGGTGCGGCGTTGCCCGGTTCGCTGCGCGATGAACTGGCCGCGCGTCGTGTCGAAGTGCTGCAATGCTATGCGGCGGCCGAGACCGGCGTCATCGCCTACGAGACGCCAGCGCGCGAGGGACTCGTCGTCAACGAGGACATCATCGTGGAGATTGTGCGCCCCGGCACCGGCGAGCCGGTCCCGGACGGCGATGTCGGCGAGGTCGTGGTCACGACCTTCAATCCTGATTATCCGATGATCCGGCTTGCCACCGGCGACCTGTCCGCCGTGCTGCCGGGGCGCTCGCCCTGTGGCCGCACCAATACCCGCATCAGGGGCTGGATGGGCCGTGCCGACCAGACGGCCAAGGTGAAGGGCATGTTCGTCCGCCCCGAGCAGATTGCCGAACTGGCCGGTCGCCATCCCGAGCTTGGCCGGTTGCGGCTCGTGATCACGCGCGATGGCGAGCAGGATGCGATGACGCTGCATGCCGAGAGCGCAAGCGCAAACGGCCACGCGGACGCCATCGCCGCAACCTTGCAATCCGTCACCAAGCTGAAAGGTGCGGTGACATTCGTGCCACCCGGCAGCCTTCCGAACGACGGCAAGGTGATTGCCGACGAACGGCCGGTGGGGTGAGACCGGCCGGTCGCCGCTCAGATCAGGTTGCCGTAGACAAAGGCCAGCATCAGCAGCGCGTTCACGACGAGGCCGATGGCCGCCGCGACGATCCAGCAGGGCGACGACAACGAGAAATTCGGATCGGCGCGTCTGGTCTGCACGAGCAGCAGCAACAGCGCCGCAAGCGTGAACAATACCGAGCGGGCGAGATCCTTCTGCCATTCTTCAAGTCCGCCCGGCGGGACGACGATGTCGATCGGCCAACTGGACAATCGCGCGGCGTTCAGCGCGAAAGGTAGACCATCGATCAGGATCAGAAGGACCAGGCTGGTGAGCCAGATATACACAAAGAAGGCGGCCCATTGCCGCGCGAGAAGCTGTCCCGGCTCGCCGGGCTGGACGATGAGCGCGCCATAGCCTGCGATGAAAACGATCACCGCCGAGATGATGATGGCGATCAGATAGGGTCCGGGGTCCGTCGGCCCGCCGGCGATCAGGCTGCGGGCCAGTGCGAAAATAATGACGGCGATGGCGAGCGTCAGCATCTTCAGGGCGCGACCGTCTTCGGTGTCCTCAATGCGGCTCGGGCAGATGCGGATCGCACGCAGCCGGGCAAAGAATTGTTGCATGCTCGGTACGGCTTCGGTCCAGGCGTAGGCCATCGCAGAGCGCTACCGTTGCACGGTCAAGTTGGTGCGGTGTGGAATCCATTGCCAATACAGGCCGTGCTCTTGCACCGCGATCTCGGTCGGTATCGTTGTGAGGTCGACACGAAATCCGGCACAGACGAGACCGGGCCGGTCGGGCGCGCGGTAATGCAATTCCGATCGCAAGCTTCCATAATTGTGCGTCACGCCGTAAGCGGGTCCGATGAAACGGAAGTTGCGCGCGATGAAGCTGTCGCCGGCCGAGCGCTCGACGTTTTCGAAGAGATAGCTTTCCTTCGCTTCCTTCCGGTCGGTGCGCGTGCAGGACCGATCTGTGGTGGGATATGCAAAATGGAAATCCTCGAGCGAGGAATTCATCGCATCGCGCCGATGATAATCGATATATTGGTTCACGCGCACGGTCCGGTCGATGGTGCGGCGCCCGCGTGGCTCGCAACGGTTCACGCCGCGCCGGATGGCCGGCCGCAGAAGTTCGACCTGGTTCGTCCGGGGACGTCCGTTTTCCGCAGGCGCCGCGATACGCACGGACAACGCGCCCGCATCCCCCGTCCAGGACTGTCGGAGATAAGCAACATACAGCCACTGCGAATCCGCGCTGTCTGGAATGGTGCTGGCCGAGAATTTCTGCGAACTGACCCGGGTCCAGCGACCTTGCCGATAGTCGGTGGTCGCAAGAAATGCGGAAAAGGCTGCCTGCGGCGGAAGCGTCTGGAGATGCTTGCGCGCCTCAGCGCAGATCCGCTCCGACAGCGTGGCGCGCGCCGCTGCCTGACCGGCCGGAAGCAGCAATGCCACGGCGAGTGCGCCTGAAACGAGGGCGCGTGAGATAAGGGGAGTCTCGGCGAGAGTTCGAAAATTCGTCGGTGCCATGCGCTTCCTCCAGCCGGGTTGAAAGCATCTAAATATGCTATCCAAGGTTGAAAATATGGCAAGGGGAAATTATTCCGCGCGGTTAACGGCCGCCCGTTCGCAAGCTGCCGGACGTTCTGTTCGGCGGCCGGACCCTCAGTCCACCCGGCCTGTCACGACATGGATCGCGTTGTTGCAATAGCCGCCGGGATTCCAGTCGGCGCTGCCCAGCGGCTGCATCCGCCCCTGCATGTCGGTGGCGCGCGCCATGACCGACAGGGTGCCCGCCAGCGGTTGCAACACGATTTCGAAGCGCCGCCAGGCGAAGCGGTCGCCCGCGGGCGCCAGCGCCGCGCGGTGCCAACTCGCGCCGCCATCGATCGACACTTCGACATGCGACACCGGCACATGCCCGCTCCAGGCATGCCCGCGTATGGTCAGCGGCATCCCGGCCGGGACCGCGAAGCCGTCCGCTGGTGCCGTGATGACAGAGCGGACCGGCATGTCGGTGATCACGTCGAGCGGCACCGAGCCTTCCGGCTCGTCGGGCCGCATCGGCCGCCGCGGCATCCGGTAATGGTAGCCGGTCATGCGGACGCCATCGTGCTCGCGGTCACGGATCTCGATCCGCGTGATCCATTTCTGCCAGGCCGATCCCGGATAGCCCGGTGCGACGACCCGCAGCGGTCCGCCATGGATCTGCGGCAGGTCTACGCCGTTCAGCCCGAAAGCCAGCATCGTCTCCGGTGACATCGCCTTTGCAATTGGCAGCCCGCGCGACAGTGCCGGGCCGTCACCCTCCACATTCAGTTCCGGTGAATGATGCGCGGTATAGACGGCGCTATTCTGCACACCGCAGGCCGTGAGCACGTCGGCCAGGCGTATGCCACGCCACGCCACGCAGCCGACCGCCCCCTGTCGCCAGGGCGGAATCGACGTCGGCTCGGTGAAATAGGCGCGTCCGTTGCCGGCGCATTCCACCACCGCGCGCTGCGTCACGATGGAAAAATCGCGCTGCAACGCGTCGCGGGTGAAGGTCTGCGGCCGGTCTACCATCCCGTCAATCGTCAGCCGCCAGTCCGCGATCTCGCTCTCCGTGAAATGCGGGGTCCGTCCGGTATTACGCACGAACAATCGTTCGA
>JAEVZN010000275.1 GCA_023392205.1 Pseudomonadota bacterium | reverse complement strand
TCGCGCACCTTGTAATTGATCTTCTCGTTGCGCAGGTCGGTCGACACGCGCAGGCCTTTGCGCGTCGCAAGCCGTGCGACCTCGGCGGCATAGTCGTCGGCGTCGGACACGATGGTGCAGATGACGGCCTGCTTGGGCGCGAGCCAGAGCGGCAGATGGCCTGCGAAATGCTCAAGCACCACGCCAAGAAAGCGCTCCATCGAGCCGCAGATCGCGCGGTGGATCATCACCGGTATCTTTTTCGACCCGTCGGGCGCGATGTAGAAGGCCTCGAACCGCTCCGGCAGGTTGAAGTCGACCTGCGTCGTGCCGCATTGCCAGTCGCGGCCGATGGCGTCGCGCAGCACATACTCGAACTTAGGCCCGTAGAATGCGCCTTCTCCGGGATTGATTGCGGTCCTGATCTTCTGGTTGCCGCTGCGCGCTTCGATCTGCTTCAGCACATCCTGCATGATCGCTTCGGCATGATCCCAGGCTTCGTCGGAGCCGACTCGCTGTTCGGGGCGGGTGGAGAGCTTCACCGTCATCTCGCCCTCGAAGCCGAAATCGGCGTAGGTCGAGAGGATTAGATCGTTAATCTTGAGGCACTCGTCAGCCATCTGCTCGGGCGTGCAGAACACGTGTGCGTCGTCCTGGGTGAAGGCGCGCACCCGCATTAGGCCGTGCAGCGCGCCGGATGGCTCGTAGCGATGCACGATGCCGAACTCGGCCATCCGCAGCGGCAGTTCGCGATACGAGCGCAGGCCGTGCTTGAAGATCTGGATATGACCGGGGCAGTTCATCGGCTTGATCGCAAAAACGCGCTCGTCTTCGGTGTGATCCCCCGCCGATTTCGCCATGAACATGTTCTCGCGAAACCAGCCCCAATGGCCCGACGTCTCCCACAGCGACTTGTCGAGCAATTGCGGGGCATTCACTTCGGCATAATCGCCCTTCAGCCGGCGGCGCATATAGGCGACGATCTCCTGAAACATCGTCCATCCGTTCGGATGCCAGAACACCGTGCCCGGACCTTCCTCCTGAAAATGAAACAGGTCCATCTCGCGGCCGAGCTTGCGGTGGTCGCGCTTCTCGGCTTCCTCCATGCGGTGCAGGTAATCGTCGAGTTCTTCCTGCTTGGCGAAGGCGGTGCCATAGATGCGCGACAGCATCTCGCGGTTTGAATCGCCGCGCCAATAGGCGCCCGCGACCTTCATCAGCTTGAAGGCATTGCCGATTTTTCCGGTCGAGGTCATGTGCGGGCCGCGGCACAGATCGAACCACTCGCCCTGTTTGTAGATTTTTAGCTCCTGGTCTTCGGGAATGGCATCGATCAGCTCGACCTTAAAATTCTCGCCCTTGTCGGCAAACACCTTCTTGGCCTCGTCGCGCGACCAGACCTCCTTGGTGAAAGGTTTGTCGCGCGCGATGATCTCGCGCATCTTCTTCTCGATCGCGCCCAGGTCTTCCGGCGTGAACGGCTGGTTGCGGGCAAAGTCGTAATAGAAGCCGTTCTCGATTACCGGACCGATGGTGACTTGCGTGCCCGGCCACAGGTTTTGCACGGCTTCGGCCAGCACATGCGCGCAATCGTGCCGGATCAGTTCCAGCGCGCGCGGGTCCTCGCGATTGATGAACTCGATCTTGCTGTCCTGTTCGATCGGGTCGGCCAGATCGGTGACCACGCCGTCGAGCGCCATCGCGACCGTGCGTTTGAGCAGCGAGGGCGAGATGCCCTTGGCAATATCGGCTCCGGAAATGCCTGCGGGAAATTCACGGCGCGCGCCGTCGGGAAAGGTCAGCGTGACCATTATTCAACTCCTTGAAGCTCACTCCCGCGAACGAGCGCGGGTAAGCGGATGTCTGCGGCCGGAACCGGCGCGCGGCCGGATATAGCACCGGAATCGGCTGTTGCAATTGTGCATCTGGCGCGGCGGTGGCACGGATTGCGGTCCCAACGATGACAATCCCGACAATATCGTGATCGCGCAGGCGCAGGCGCGCGCTTGGCGGGACGCGCGATCTGCCCCATTTTCCACAGATGGCGACGCCGGGACGCATACGCTGATGACGAGGGCTTTGCGCATCGTATTGGTCGTGCTCGCCGGCCTGGCGCTGGCTGGGCCAGCCTGGTCGGAGATCTGGTCGCAAGGCCGTGGCGAGCCGTCCCGGACTTCCTTCAAACACGAGCCAATGATCTTTTTTGTCGCCGAGGGCGATCCGGATTCCTGTGGGCCGGGTTGCTCGCGCTGGATTGCAGCCTACGGAACCTTCGACCCCAAGGCGCATTTGCGGCTGGCGGCCTTCCTCACGCCCGAGCGGGAAAACCTGCCGATCTATTTTCACTCGCCGGGCGGCGAATTACAGCCCTCCCTCGCGGTCGGCAATCTTCTCCGCGAGAAGCGCATGACGGCCGGGATCGGGCAGACGCTGGTGCAGGGTTGCCGTGACCGGCGCCGGGCCGATGCGGCCTGCCGAAAGCGCATGGCCTCGGCCAATCCGGGCAAGGCGCGACTGCGCACGGCGACCGGGATCTGCGCCTCCGGTTGCGCCTATGCGCTGATTGGCGCGACCGAGCGGCTGATCGCGCCGGGCGCCCGGTTCGGGGTGCATGCCAATCGGGTCATCCTGCGACCCGAACATGCCGGAGAAAACCGCAAGGCCAGCGCCGCCGCCGGCCGCGCCGCCGAGCGCGACTCCTACGACCTGCTGCGCCATTACGTAACGCTCGCCGGCATCGATCCGGCGCTGATCGACCTCGCCATCCGCACGCCGCATGATCGCGTCTACTGGCTGTCGCGCGAGGAACTGGCGCGTTACGGATTGCTGCCTGCGGATTTTTTCGAGACGGGCTGGTTGCGGCATGTGAAGCCGGATGGCTCGACCTTCATCATCAAGTCGATGACCGAAGCCGCATCGGCGTTTCAGGCGCTGCCGCGCACGACCAATATCGCGATCAATTGTTCGGCGCGCGATCGCCCGACCGTGACGCTGCGGCGCGAATTGCGCAATGGTGAAGATGCCTTGCCACGGCTGCGCATGTCATCCGGCCCGGATTTCGTTCTCGATTTCCGGCCCGCCGGCAGAACGGCGGACGCAGCCGACATGCGCATGCAGCCGGTACCCTCCGATGCGCTGGCGCGGGCGGCCGGATCGAATGGCATCGTGCTGCGGGAGGAGAGCGAAGCCGGCACCCGCGAATTCCGGCTGTCCACACAGGGTCTGTCTGAAGCCCTGCGCATGCCGCCATCCCGGTGCTTCGGAGCGTGAGGCGTTTCCGAAACGGTCACGTCAGCGTCATTGCCATGGTCAGTGTCTTCGCCCGCACATGGGATCATGCTAGGCGGACGGCATGTTGAATGCCCTGCAGATCTGGCGTGACCGGCGCGGACGTGTCTCCGCAATGCGGCTTGTGGCGCTGGCATTCCTGCTGTTGCCGCTCGCCATCGCAGCAGAAGCCTGGTTCTCGCAGCGGCTGGCACCGCGCCTGCTCAACGACCTCATCCATCGCTCGGGCTATTGGGCGCTGATCTTCCTGCTGGTGGCGCTGGCGATCACGCCGCTGCGGCGCAGTTCTCGGCTTGGTGGCCTGCTCGATGTGCGCCGCATGATCGGCGTCGGCGCGTTCCTCTACGCCACGCTGCATATCGGGCTCTATATCGCCGACGAGAAGTTCGATCTTGTTAAGGTGGCGCTGGAAATCGTCAGGCGTTTCTATCTCACGGTGGGTTTCGTTGCCTGGCTCGGATTGCTGGCGCTGGCGGTCACGTCGAACGATACGATGGTGAAGCGGCTCGGGGCTGCCGGCTGGCGCAGGCTGCATCAGGCGGCCTATGTGCTGACTTTCCTCTCGCTGTTCCATTTCTTTCAGCAGACCAAGGCGGATTTTACTTTGCCAGCGGCGATCAGCGGTTTGTTCGGTTGGCTGATGGCGTACCGGCTGGTGACATGGCGTCTGCGCGAACCGTCGACAGCGGTGCTGATCGCAATGACATTGATCGTGTCGCTGCTGACGTTTCTCGGCGAGGCTGCGGGGATCGCGCTCTGGTACAAGGTATCGCCGATGGCGGTGCTCAATACCGTGTTCGATTTCGATCTGGCCATCCGCCCCGGCTGGTATGTGCTGGCGGCAGGACTTGCGGTCTGCGCGCTCAATGCGATCCGTGCCGCCACTGCGCCGCAACGCGACGATCAGCGTGGCGGCTCGGAATTGGTCGAGCGCCAGCGCGCGTAACGCCACGGCAGATACCAGCGGGCGGGGGCAGGGCGCTCTCCCGGCACGAAGTCCAGCCCCGACGTTCCGTAGGGGTGGCAGCGACACAGCCGCCCGAGGGTCATCCAGCCCCCCGCCCAAAGTCCATGCCGGGCCAGCGCCTCGTCACCGTATTCGGAACAGGTCGGCAGGTGGCGGCAATGGAACCCGATCAGCGGCGAGAGGGTGTAGCGATAAGCCTTGATCATCGCCCGGCCGGTCTGACGTGGTGCGTTGCGGACACACATAGTGCGATTCCAAGAGGCAGCTTTGGCGGATTCCCGGCGGGAAAGGGCGGCCCGAAGCCGTTGCTGGCGCAATATAGAGCCGAAAAGCAGCCTCTTCGCCATGCAATGGCACAAGTTCCCGGCCCATCGGATAGGCACATTCGCCGCAAGGCGTCACAAAGTCTGGGCTTTACGCGAATCCTTGGGTCATAATAAAAAAAGACATGGGTGACGGGTGGTCCCGAAGGTCTGGCGATTGCAAGCCGGGCAGCCAGAACGGCATCGGGAGAACCGGGGGAGTTGCATGAGGCGACGCCTGTTCGGTGCGACAGCACTGATCTGCTTTTTTGTAGCCTTTGCGGCCCCGGTCGCGGAGAGCGATCCTTCTCGCTCAGCGCCAATGCAATTCCAGATCCGTGAGGATCAGTCCCCACGTTGCGGTGCAAAATGCAAGGCCTGGGTGTCGGCGACAGGCATGATCCGGGCAGACACCGCGCGCGATTTCGAAATCTTCGCCGCCCGTAACGACATACGCGGCATGATGCTGGTGCTCAATTCGGAAGGCGGTTCGGTGCATGGCGCGATTGCGCTCGGCCGCGTCATCCGCCGTTACGATATGACCACCACGATTGGCCGCACCATCGACGGTTCGGGTTCGCAGACCGGCTTGCGCAAGGCAGGCCTGTCGCCGCGGGCGGACTGCGAATCCATGTGCGCGTTCGTACTGCTGGCCGGCACCCGCAGGATCGTACCGCCGGAAGCCCGTGTCCGGGTTCACCAGATCTGGCTCGGCGACCGCCGTGACGATGCCGCCGCCGCCGTCTATTCCGCCGAGGACCTCGTCCTCGTGCAGCGCGACATCGGCAAGCTCGCGCAATACACGGTGGAGATGGGCGGCAGCGTCGAATTGCTGGAAGTCTCGCTGCGCATTCCGCCCTGGGAGCCGATGCGATCACTGACGCGCGATGAATTGCGCCGCATGAAGCTGGACAATTCGGACGTCGCCGACGCGCTGGGCACGATGCCCGGCACCACGACCGATGCGACATCGCCGGTCTCGCATCCCCTCAAGCGTATCTCGCTCAGGAGCCAGACCGATCGTGAGCGCGGCTGGGTCATGGCCGAACAGGACACTGGCGTCACGCTCACCCGGCGCCACCCGCTGACGATTGAGGGAGAAAACTTCGGCATTCTCGATGTCACCTTTGCCTGCGGCAAGGCACCGAATGAAGTCCTGCTTCTCTATACAGAGACACGCCGGGCGCTCGGCGGCGAGGATGTGGCGCCCTTGCAAAGCGTTGAGATCCGGCTCGCCAACAAGATTTTTCCGCTCACCCTGGGCGTGACGCGGCCTGGTGCGCAGCCCGGCGAGCGTTTGTCGTCGGCCAGTGCCAGTCTTCCGATCTCCGCCATTCGCAGTTTCGCGGCCGCCGGGAGCCGGTCACTGACGGTGGAAACCCGCAATGACGCCGAAGGATCGGCTGTTATCAGGATCGGCAATACCGGCGCCAGCCAGAACCTGAGCCAGTTCGCATCGGCCTGTACAGGCGTCGGGCGCAGCGAGCATGCGGTGCTCAAGCCTGCCCCGTAAGTTACGGATCAGCCCGGACCTTCGGATACGCTCAGGCTGCCGGGACGTCGGCGCCCGCCTGCCGCTTCTGCGCGATCTGGTCCAGCGCCGAGACCACGGCATCGAAGGTCAGAAGGGTGGAGGCATGCCGCGCCTTGAAATCGCGCACGGGTTCCAGGACGCCGACATCCGCCCATTTGCCGGACGGCGGCGCGCCATTTTCCTTCAGCATCTGCCGGACGATCTCGCGCAAGGTCCGCAATTCCTCTGCCTTCGATCCGATCACATGCCGCGCCATGATCGAAGACGATGCCTGACCCAGCGCGCAGGCCTTCACGTCATGGGCGAAATCGGACACCACATCGCCGTCCATCTTGAGATCGACGGTGACCGTGGACCCGCACAACTTTGAGTGAGCGGTCGCGCTGCCATCCGGGTCGGGCAGGCGGCCGATCCTCGGGATAGAACCGGCCAGCTCCAGAATTCGCGTGTTGTAGACGTCGTTCAGCATGAACAAACCTGATGGCCCCTTTCAGGAGCGTTTATTTGTGTCGGGACGGCATTTGACTATATAGGGGCTCGGGAATGCAGCGTCCAAGCCCCGCATCGCAGGGCGGCGCGGCCGCCCCGGTGACACCCCCGGTGCCCGTCTTTTGTGCTGCGCATGAGCGCCGGTCGAACGGAGAGACCTCGTTATGGACGCTATCGTGAAGCCCTGGCCGAAACATTCGGGCCAGTCCCAGCCTGTATCCGAGCAGGCCGGCGCCCAGACGCAAGGCACCCGGCCCACACGGGAACAGGCGGAAGAGGCCGTGCGCGTCCTGATCGCCTTCACCGGCGACGATCCCAGACGCGAAGGCGTGCTGGAGACGCCGTCCCGCGTGGTCGAGGCCTACGAAGAGATGTTCCGCGGCTATACCGAGAACCCGGCCGATATTCTCGACAAGACGTTCGCCGAAGGCGAGACCTATGACGACTTCGTGCTGGTGCGCGACATCACCTTCAACTCGCATTGCGAACATCACATCATGCCGTTCTTCGGCAAGGCGCATATCGCCTATCGTCCGGTCGGCCGGGTGGTCGGGCTATCGAAGCTTGCGCGTCTCGTCGATGTGTTTGCCCGCCGCCTGCAGACGCAGGAGCATATGAGCGCCCAGATCGTGGCCGCCATCGAGGACAATCTGAAGCCGGCCGGCATCGCGGTGATGATCGAGGCCGAGCATATGTGCATGTCGATCCGCGGCGTGACCAAGCCGGGCGCGCTGACGGTGACGACGCAATTCCGGGGCTCGTTCCGCGACGACCCGAACGAGCAGATCCGCTTCATGAATTCGGTCCGCCCGCGCTAGCGCACGCTCCGCTTGATCTTTCCGGGCAAGCGGAAGCCTTGTGAGGCCCGGCCCGCGGACATGCCGGCCCGTCATGGCGGGTCGGCAATATTATTGATTGCATCTTTGGGAGCGCCTTGATGGCCGCCTCGTCCGAAATCGAAGAAGGTCTGTCGTTTCGGCCGAAATACGATGCCAACGGTCTGATCACAGCGGTGGTGACGGACGCCTCGTCCGATGAATTGCTGATGGTCGCGCACATGAATGCCGAGGCTCTGGCGAAGACCATCGAGAGTGGAGAGGCGCATTATTTTAGCCGCTCGCGCGCGAAACTCTGGCGCAAGGGCGAGGATTCCGGCCACGTCCAGCGCGTCGTCGAAATGCGCGTGGATTGCGATCAGGACGCGGTCTGGCTGAAAGTGGTGCAGGCGGGACCGGGCGCCTGCCATACCGGACGGGTGAGCTGCTTCTACCGCTCCATCGCGCTCGGTCAGCCCGCCGGCAGAACGGTCAGGCTCGAATTGCGCGATGCGGTGAAAGTTTTCGACCCCGCTTCGACCTATAACAAGACCTGATCCGGCCTTGTCTCGCCCGCGCGGGCCAGCACCCGTTCCGCGCGCAAAAGATGCGGGCGGTCATACATCTTGCCGCCAATCCCGACCACACCGGCGCCGGGTTGTGCGCCGAACGCAGCCACGATGGCATGCGCCTGCGCGATTGCCCCGGCATCCGGCGTGAACACGGCATTGATGACCGCCACCTGTGCCGGATGGATCGCCATCTTGGCCGTGAAGCCGTCGCGGCGCGCCGCTTCCGCTTCCACGCGCAGCCCCTCGTTGTTGCGGAAATCGACATAGACGGTGTCGATGGCGCTGACGCCCGCAGCCGCCGCACCGGCCAGACATAACACGCGCGCCAGTCGATAGGGATCGAGGAAGTGGCCTTGTGCGTCACGATTGGCCTCGGCGCCGAGATCGGCGGACAGGTCTTCGGCCCCCCATGTCAGTCCCTTCAGCCGCGCGCTCGACCCCGCATAGGTGCCTGACGTGAACAGCGACGCTGCCGTTTCGGTCGCGAGCGCCACAATACCGATGCCGCCATCCGGCCATCCGGACATGGCCTCATGCGCCGACAGCTTGGCATGCAGATGCGTGACCGATGATCCGCCCGCTGCCTTGGGCAGCATGATGGCGTCGGGCCGGCCGCCAACGATGACGCCGAGATCGTCGTCGGCGAGGCCGGAATCAAGCGCATTGATGCGCACCAGGAGGCGCGGGCGGTGCGACGCTGTCGCCGCCTCGCGCAGGAAGGACAGGGCGGTCTGCCGCGCCTGCGCCTTGTTGTCGCCGGAGACCGAATCCTCCAGATCGACGATCAGCGCGTCGGCGCCGCTCGACAGGCCCTTGTCGAGCTTTTTCGTATTGTCGCCCGGCACGAAGAGGAGCGAGCGCATGGTCACACCACCGGACGTTTCTTGATGAATGCCTGCCGCCTGCATTCGGCGACCAGAATGCCGTCCTGATTGAAGGCGCGGTGGTGCAACTCGACGATCCCGGCCTCGGGCCGGGATTTCGATTCGCGCTTGCCGATGATTTCGGTGGTCGCGTTCAGCGTGTCGTTCTCGAAGACCGGATGCGGAAAGCGCGTTTCCTGCATGCCGAGATTGGCGATGGTCGTGCCGGTGGAAATGTCGGAGACCGACATGCCGATCATAAGTCCGAGGGTGAACAGCGAATTCATCAGCGGCTGCCCCCATTCGGTTTCGGTTGCGCAGAAATGCCGGTCGATATGCAAAGGCTGCGGATTGAGCGTCATGTTGGAGAACAGCATGTTGTCCATCTGCGTGACGGTCCGATAATAGCGGTGCTGGTAGAGGCGCCCGACCTCGAAATCCTCGAAAAAGAGCCCGCCGCGCGGATGCCGTCTGGCTTCATCATTCATGGTTCTGCTTCGCTCCCCAAAATACCGGCGTTAACGTCTCGTTTACCATAATCCGTCACCCTCGCGCGCGTCCGGGGCAGTCGGCACAATCCTTGCGCTGCCCGAGAGAAGGCGCGCTGATGGCAGTCGAGGCAACGCAAGCGACAGCACCGGCGGGAAATCCCGTCCTGGCCGCGATCCGTCGCGCCTCGCAGGTCACTGGCGCCAAGTTCAGCTATCTCCTGGCGACGGCGAAAGTCGAATCCAATCTCAATCCGAATGCGGCGGCGCGCACGTCCTCGGCGGGCGGCCTGTTCCAGTTCATCGACCGCACCTGGATCGGTACGCTGAAGGAAGCAGGGCCTTTGCTCGGCTACGAGCGCTATGCCAACGCGATCACCAAGAGCCCGGACGGACGCTATTCCATCTCTGACCCCGCCATGCGCCGCGAGATCATGGCGCTACGTCAGGACCCGACCGCCAATGCGCTGATGGCGGGCGTGTTCACCAACAGCAATGCCAAGCATCTGAGCAACCGGCTCGGCCGCGAGGCCACCGACGGTGAATTGTATATCGCGCATTTCATGGGCGCGAGCGGCGCCGCGCGTCTCATCGGCATGGCCGAGGCCAATCCGAATGTCAGCGCGGCGGAGGCCTTCCCGACGGCGGCGCGGGCCAATCGCTCGATCTTCTTCGACAAGAGCGGGCGTGCCCGCAACCTCGCCGAAGTCGCGCAGAACCTGAGCGGCCGGTTCAATGTCGCCCGCTCGCGCATGCCGGCTGCCGATCCGGTTGTGGCCGCCGCTCCGGTTGCATTTGTGGGCGAGCCCGCGCGCGTGGCGCGTGCCTATCAGGTGGCGGATGTCGCCGTGCAGGCCGCGCCGTCGCGTGCAATTCCCACGATCGCGCCGGCGGTGTCCGCACAAGCGCAGCAGGCCTTGCGCAACGAGCAAACCTTCCACAATCCTTATCGTGCAGGCGAGCGCAGACAACCGGTGTCGTCCGCAGTGACCGAATTGTGGACCGGCAGCGGCCGCAGCCGCCAGCAGGAAGCCGCGCGTCTTGCGGCGATGGAGCTTGAAGGGCGCACGCGCCCTGCATCCGCGCAGCAGGCGCAACAGACACAGACGCAACAGACTCAGCCGCAAGGTCACGCTGTGGCACCGGCATCGCCGCAGACCCAGACGGTGGCGGCCGCGCATGGACAGATCGAGCAGCTTGGGCTGTTCCAGGACATGCGGCCCGATGTCCGTTCGCTCTTCACCGCCGGCGTACGCGGTTAAGACCTCGTCAATCTTCGCGAAGATTTATGGTGAACCCTTTGTTAAGGGGCGCGCGCTAGGCTTCATTCAAGCCGACGGGAAGCGTCGTCGCGTGATCGCGTTGAGCCAGACATGATCGTACGTCAGTTTCTATTTTGGTTGCGTAGCGCTCCCGCCGGTGAAAGGGCAGAGGCGACGGCTGCCCTGGCCCGTGCTTATCTTTACTCCGATCTGTCCGAAGACGATTTGGCCGCTGCCGAAGGGGCGATGACCATCCTCCTGGACGATTCCTCGCCGCTGGTGCGCGCGGCCCTGGCCGATGTGCTCGCTTCGCACGATCAGGCACCACCTTCGATCATCTACGCATTGGCGGCCGACCAGCCCGACATTGCAGCGCTTGTGCTGGAGCGTTCGCCGCTTCTGGTCGATGCAGATCTGGTCGACGCGGTGGCGACGCATGGCCGCATCGCGCAGGCGGCGGTGGCGCGGCGCTATTACGTGCCGCCATCGGTCGCAGCCGCCATTGCAGAAGTGGGCTGCGCGGAAGCCTGCCTCGAATTGCTGGAAAATGTCGGCGCCGAGATCGCGCCATTCTCCGTGGACCGGATTATCGAACGCTTCGGATATATCGCGCCGATCCGCGAAGTGTTGCTGGCGCGAGAGGACCTGCCTGCGGCCACCCGGCAGGCTCTGGTTGCCAAGCTGTCTCAGGCGCTTGCGGATTTCGTGGTCGCGCGCGACTGGATGGATGAGGGCCGTGCGCGCCGTGTGGCGAAGGAAGCCTGCGAAAAGGCGACCGTCACGCTCGCGGCCCAATCACAGACGACCGAGGTGCGGCCGCTGATCCGTCATCTGCGCGAAAGCGGGCAACTCACCGCGGGCCTCGTGCTGCGAGCATTGCTGTCCGGCAATGTGACCATGTTCGAGGAGGCGCTTGCGGAATTGTCGGGCATGCCGTTGGCGCGTGTCGCCGGGCTGATCCATGATCGCGGGCAGGCGGGTTTGCGGGCCGTGTATGAAAAGGCGGGGCTTCCTTCGTCGGCCTATCCGGCGTTCCGCGAAGCCATCGCCACGATGCAGGAAGACGGATTCCTCGGCGATCCGGGAGGGGTGATCCGCCTGCGTCGCCGCATGGTCGAACGGGTGCTGACCCGGTGCCGCAACAGCACCGCGCACGATATCGAGCCGCTGCTCATGCTGCTGCGGCGCTTTGCGACCGAAGCCGCGCGCGAAGAAGCGCGGCTGTTCTGCAACGATCTGGTGGATGGCGTGATGCCGGACGCGCGGCAAGCGGCAGCCTAACCGAACGCGGCTAGTCGCTTACAGTGCGCGGATGCCGGTCGTGCAGGAACACCGCGAGTTCTTCGCGCAGCGCTTCGTCCCGCTCGCCGTGATGACCGGCGACGACGGCCTCCTCGAAAATGCGCTGTTGGACGTCCTGCGGCAGCCCGCGCCAGGATCGGATCACCGCCTGTCCCAGGGCGACCGCAAAGCGTTGAGTTGTGTCCTGCATGGATGTGTCCTGCATGATCGTCTTCGTCCCCAGTGTCCCCAATACGCCCAACGCGAGGCCGCGGCCGCGGGTTCCCTCCGACAATTTGACGTCAGAAGGCCTGCGCCGGGGAGTCGTAAACGTTCTTGAGATAGTCGGGACGGTGGCGATTCTCGTCGCACAGGAATTCGTAAGTGATATCGTGCAGCTTGCGGTTCAGCTCCTGCGCAATGTCCGCGATGTCAGGGCGGGCATATTCGCGCACGATGGCACGGATCGCGTCAACATGCTGCCCGACCAGTTGCGGCGGAATGCGGGCCGGATCCGGCGTATGTTCGAGCACGCGGCACAGGCTCTGGGCCACCGGAGCCACCAGCGGAAATCCAAACATCGCGGCACTGCCCTTGATGTCGTGCGCCACGCGGAACAGCATATCCCGGTGCGCGGAAACAAGGCCGTGCGTATCGGTCTCGCGGCGCGCCCGATCGAGCCGGTCGCATTCCTCGATCATCCAGCTACCGAAATCTCCGGACAATGTGGCAAGTGCCGCTTCGGCGCGCTCGACCGGATTGTCGCCGGCATGCGAGATTTTCGAGATTGCCCGGGCGAGTTTGTTGACCGGAACGATCACCTCGTGATCGATGAAGGTTTCCACCCGGGGGCGGTCGTTTTGTGAGGGGGCCATGGCGTCAGATCGCGGTCTGGGTTTTCTGAAACAGGGCTTTTTGTTCGATGAAGTCGGCGTCGCCGCCCTTGCGCCGCTCCGGCCCGGCATAGACGTTGCCGGTATTGCGG
>JAEVZN010000267.1 GCA_023392205.1 Pseudomonadota bacterium | reverse complement strand
CCATGTAGCTATCCCTCGATGGCGATCGCGCGACGTTCGCGGCTTGCCGTGCGCGCGGCGTCGATGACCTTGAGCACCTTTACGCCGTCCTCGAGCCGACAGGTCGTCACCGGCTCCCCGTCCAGCGTCGCCAGGAATTCGCGCGCGACCGCGACGAACATATCGTTGCGTTCGCATGTGTAATCGGTCCGGTCCCAATCGGGAGACGCGGACCGGCCGACCGACAATTGGTTGGGTTCGGCAGACCAGAAGATGGTGCCCGCTTCGCCCACGAAGCGGATGAATTTTTCGTGCGGCCGTCCGTAAAGGTCGAGATGCATGGTGACACGCGGACCGTTTTGATACCCGAAGATCAGGTCGACATTGTCGTCGCTGTCGATCTCCAGGGTACTGATCTTGTCGATGCGGCCGCTCACGTCTTTCGGCATCCCGAACAGCCACAGCATCAAATCGATCCAGTGGCTCTCGTCGAGCAGCGCGCCGCCCCCCAGTTCGCGTTGCGCCATGAAGAAATCCTGGTAGCGCTCCCAAGGGTGCCAGTCGGCGAGATGCGCCGACATGTGGAACTGAACATGGTGGATCGTTCCGATCGCGTTGTCGGACAGCAACGCGCGCAGGTCCGCGAGCGGCGGCCACCAGCGCCACGTATAGCCCATGAGCACCGGCGCATGGCTGCGGTCGGACGCGGCCTGAAGCGTAAGCGCACCTTGCAGGTCCGGAGAGACCGGCTTTTCCAGCAGCACCGGACATCCGGCCTCAAGCGCCTGCAGGGTCTGCGCCACATGCACGTGCGGCGGCGAGCCGATCACCACGCCGTCATAACGCGCGGCCTGGAAGGCCGCCGCTTCGGTGTCGAAGCTGCCCGCAAGCGTGACCTCGGTTGCCATCTCCTCGCGGCGATCCGCGCGCGGGTCCATGCAGGAAATCCGGCATCCTAGCGCGGATAGATTGCGTGCATGTCGCTTGCCGACACTGCCGCTGCCGATGATCAGGATATGTTTCTGGCTCATGTCGTTGCCCTAGCGAATGCCCTTGACCATGGCTTCGTAGGACGAAGGCTCGAACGAGACTTCCAGAAAAGCCGGGCCATCCTCCGGACGCCAGGACGCGAGCGCGTTGGCAACGCCTTCCTGTGCATCGGCGTGAAAAACCGGCATTCCGAAGCCCTCGAAGACCCGCAACCATGACGGCCGTTCGATCCGCACCGGCCGCTGCGTCAGCTTTTCATTCAGCGCACGCGTACGGATGGACGACAGATAGCCGTCGGTCAGCAGGCAAAACAGCAGCGGCAGACGGCGCTCGACCGCCAGTTTCACCTCGCCTACGAACGGGCCGATACCTCCATCTCCCACAAATACGACGGTGGGGACCGAAGCATCGTAGATGGCCGCGCCAAGCGCCATCGGAATACCGGTGCCCATATAGCGCGCCTGTCCGGACATCAGGCACAGCGACGCCGCGCGGGCGTACCAGGCATGTTCCGCAATCGTACAGAAATAGCCGGTGTCGAAAACGCCGCGCACCGCCCCGGCATAATGCGTCTGCACGCATTCGAACGCGCGCGCCGGCAGAAATACATTGGACATGAGCGCCTGTCGCAGCTTGCCCATCGCTGCGGCGACCTGATCCTCGCCCCAGGTCTTGCTCTGCAAAGCGTCGAGGATCTCGTCCACATAAGCGCTACCGGCGACGGCCTGGAATCCGAACGCCTCCTCGCCCGGTTCCGCGACGGCAGCGACATTCACCGCAGGCGGCCCGAACGTCTTTGTGGCCAACACCTCGTTTGGCCGCATGCCGATGCACACCACGAGATCGGCCTCACCCAGCAGAAGTTGCTCCGGAGAGAGTTCGAGCCCCACGCCGGTATAGACGCCGGCCGAAAACGGCTTGGTCTCGTCGACCACGCCCTTGGCCGCGGCCGTGCTGAACACCGGAATCCGCAAGGCGTTCAACTGCGACGACAGATTTTGCCGGATCGCCAGCGTTCCTGCGATGACAATCGGGCGCCTGGATTGACGCACCAGCTCGAGGAGCGGTCGCGCCGCTGCATCCACCAATTTGCCCTGCCCAGAGAGCGGCGACGGTGCGGCCGGCTCCGGCTGTGCCAGTTCCAGCACGACCGGTCCCGGCGTCTCCGCTTCCGCCAGTGCGGCAATGTCTGCATAGGCCGCGCTACCGCCCGTCCATTGCGTAATCGCTTTCGACACCGTTCCGGTCAGCGCCGCCTGGTCGATGCGCTTGTGCGCCTTAGCGGGTGGCGTGCCGGCGCCGTAAGCCTCGACAATCGCGACCAGCGGAAAGTTTTCGAACGCGCTGACCGCAAGGCCCGGCAGCATGTTGGTCACGCCCGGGCCTTTGATCGACAGGCAGAGCCCGGCCTTGCCGCTGAGACGGCCGACCGTGCCGGCCATCATGGCCGCCGCGCCCTCGAAATGCGTCAGGACGAATTCGCATCC
Source organism: Pseudomonadota bacterium (assembly GCA_023392205.1). Taxonomy (GTDB): domain Bacteria; phylum Pseudomonadota; class Alphaproteobacteria; order Rhizobiales; family Xanthobacteraceae; genus Pseudorhodoplanes. The sequence goes on along the minus strand of JAEVZN010000267.1, from coordinate 2,502 downwards.
GCGCTTTTCCAGTTCATCGATCAGCGTCAGCGTCGCACCACTGCCCGGCACGCCGAAGACTGGTCCCGCGCCGCAGGCGGCGATCTCATCCGCCAGGCGCGTCAACTGGCTCATGACGCCGCGCCCTGAAGATGATCGCGGATCTTCTCGGCCGCCCGGCGGCAAACCACGCGCACGGCATCCGGACTGAAGCCGCCGCAATGCGGGGTGATCAGGAGATTGTCGTGCCGCTCTGCATAACGCCGCAGCGGATGGTCCTGCACATCCGGCTCACCGTCGAGAACATCAAGGCCAGCCGCCGAGACGCGGCCGGATTCAAGCGCTCGGAGAAGCGCTGGCTCATCGGCGATGGCGCCGCGCGACGTATTCAGGAAAATCGCGCCCGGCTTGATGCGGCGAAACATATCGGCCGACATCAGCCCCCGCGTCTCGTCGCTCAGATGCACATGCACGGTGATGGCGTCGGAGGTCTCGACCAGTTCTTCTAGCGGAACCGGACGGATATCGGCCGGCATCACAGTGACGAAGGGGTCATAGCCGACCACATCCATGCCGAACGCACGCGCATAACGCGCCATCCAGCCGCCGATGCGCCCGCAGCCGACGACGCCGAGTTGTCGGCCGTTCAGCATCAAGCCTGGATAATCCTCGCGGATCCATTGCCCCGCCTTCACCGCCTGCACGGCGGCCGGCAGACGACGCGCGCAGGCGAGCAGAAGGGCAAAGGTCAATTCTGCGGCCGGCGTGATATTGCGCAGAAGCTCGCCGTCCTCGCGCAGCGTACGTACCGGGATGCTGCGTTCGCTCAATTTCTCGCGCGCGATATGGTCGGAGCCGGTCGTGGCGCAACTGATTATGCGGAGCTTCGGCGCATCCGAAATCATGGCATCGTCGATCGGCACTTTCATCGATGCATCCAGCAGAGCGTCGGAATTGCGCAATGCCTGCGCGACCGCCTCGGGAGCGGCCTCCGTATGGATGACCGTGAAACCTGGCGGTAGGGTATCCCGGGCGGCTTCGGCGCCCTCAGGTGCGCCGAGATAAACAATCGAAAAGCCCCCGCTAGACATCGAACGCTCCACTCGAACCGATGATCTGCCGTCCACTGCAGCAGCGGTGACAATGCCCAGCCGTGCGGCGATCACTGATAATGCAACTGCTTCTGGATGCGAAGTTCCGCGTCGGCGAGAATCTGTGCAATGCGCTCGCCGGCATTGCCGTCACCGAAGATTGTGGAGCGCTCGTAGCGACCGTGAGCGACCTGCTTGCGAATGGCGGCCTCGATTGCGTGGCGTTCATATGGGGCGTGCACGATGTTGACGCCGTGCTCGCGCCCCGATTGGCGGGTTCCGATATTGACAGCCGGAACGCCGAGGAAGGCACCTTCCCGCAGCGCCGAACTTGAATTGCCGACCAGACAGGCCGCGTTGTTGATGAGCTTCGCGTAATCCTCGACAGCGAAATTGATATAGAAATGAATTTTCTTTGGCTGATGCTGCTCGCGGAACCGGCGAATGCCTTTAGAAACATCGTCCGACCCTGCATCCACGTTGGGCCACAGCCAGGCTGTCTGCATGCCGATCTTGTGAACCGCGGCCAGCGTCTCGTCGATCTGCTGCAAGCCCTGTCCGTATTCGGTGGTCACCGGATGCTGAAGCACTACAATATAAGGCTCGTTAGGGTTGAGATCTGCGCCCACCCCGCGGTAGCGGGTGAAAATATCGCCGGGCGACGACAGATCGAGGGATGCGATCGCGTCGATCGACGGACAGCCGGTAAAATGTACGGTGGCAGGATCTTCACCCATACGGATGACGTAATCGCAGGCCAGCTTCGTCGCTGGGAAATGCAGATGCGACAGCTTGGTCACCGCATGACGCACGCTCTCGTCGATCGAGCCGGTGACCTCGCCACCCTGCGTGTGCGCCACCGCGATATTCATGTAGCTCGCAGCAATCGCAGTGGCGATCGTTTCGAAACGGTCCGCGACTGTGATGACCACATCTGGCTTGAGATTCTCGAACTGCGTGGCGAGTTCCATGATCGCGAGACCGGTCGACTTGGCCATAGTGGTCGGCGTTTCGCCTTCCACGATGCTGTAGACGGTCGCATTCGGCTCGAAACCATCCTTGCGCATCACGTCGACCACGCTGCCGAAACGCTGCAGCAAACCAGATGCACCCACGATCAGTTGCAATTCCAGCTTCGGATTTTTGCGGATCGCCTGAAGCACGGACTTGATCCGTCCGTAATTCGCGCGGCTGTGGACCGCCACGCAAACCTTGCGTCGGCCACTCACACTATTCATCAAGATCGCTCCAGTTCAGAACCCGGTCCGGCACAACGGCGCGCGCCAACCTGCGGCCAACGATGCGTTCGATGTCCGCGGCGGCGATGCCGGTGGCCGGCTTTTTTGTCGTAAGCATGTCGCGCGTCAAGAGCTTTCCGGAGGCCAACGGGCGGGTGGGTGCCACCGACTTCTGGAACAGATCGCGCATCCCC
>JAEVZN010000265.1 GCA_023392205.1 Pseudomonadota bacterium | reverse complement strand
AGGAATGGCTGGCCCGCTGCCGGAACAGAGACAGGGTGATTGTCTGCATAGACGATGCCTGTTCGCACTGGCGAGCCACACAGGCGCGGGCACTCGGCGCGACTGACATTCTGACACGATCGGTCCTTTCATCGCAGCTGCAGCGATTGCTCGCAGACACGAAGCGCGGCCGAACGACCAAGTCCTCCTTACGCATCGACGATCCGTCGCAGGACATCGACGCGATGGACGAATTGTTCGCGTCCGCCGCATCGGGCCAGATCCAAAGTATCGCGCTGGCCAACAAGGCTGCCCAGGCCATCGCGGAGCGCCTGAAGTACATCGGGCTGGCCGGCTACCTTACCGCCATTCGCGCGCATCACAACAGCACCTATACGCATTGCCTGACGGTCACGGCGGTAGCGACCGCGTTCGGCATTCAGCTCGGCTTCTCGCGTCGAGACACCGAGCGGCTGACCCTTGCGGGCCTGCTCCACGATATCGGCAAGTCGCAGATACCGCTGGACATCCTCGAAAAGCCTGCAGCCCTGGATGCCCAGGAGTTGCGGATCATGAAGACCCACCCGCTTCTGGGCTACGAGTTGCTACAGGGTAGTCCGGATATTCAGCCGGACACGCTGGACATGGTCCTGCACCATCACGAATACCTGGACGGCTCCGGTTATCCGCATGGAGTTCATGGCACACAGATTTCGGATCTGAACCGGTTGATCACGATCGCCGATGTGTTCACCGCATTGATCGAACCGCGAGCCTACAAAACATCGCTGTCCCCGGCGCACGCGCTCGGTGTGATGCAGCGTATGACCGAGAAACTCGATATGGCCCTGTTGCGGGTCTTCTCGCCATTGGCGCTGCGTCTAGAATACAAGACCTGAAAGGGCTGTTCCCGTCGGCCGGGCAAGATCGGCCAAAGCAATCAGGTGCGAGAGAGGACCAGTTTTTCCTGCCGCTGCTCGAACATTCGAGACGCCTGCAAGGTGGCGATGGTTAGGAGCAAGATGGCCACAGCCTGATGCAAAAGCGCGAGGCTTATCGGAACTGCGTAAAGCAGCGTTGCGATCCCAACCATCGCCTGCACGACCATTGTGACAGCAAAGGTAATGGCAAGCGCGCGCGCACGGGCATCCGCCACGTTCCGCAAGACCATTCCTGCATAGATCAGGCTGAGGGCCAGCAGTAGATAGGCGAGCACGCGATGATTGAATTGCACCGTCAGCGCATTTTCGAAAAAGTTGCGCCAGAGCGGCGTTTCAAACCATAGCCGCTCCGCAGCCGGCACAAAGGCGCCATCGATCAGCGGCCAGGTATTGTAGGTGAGCCCGGCATCGAGGCCTGCCACCAGGGCCCCGAGATAGATTTGCAGAAGCGTCAGCGGAACCAGCAATCCGGCGAGGAGCCGTATGGCGGGCGTGGACGACACCGGCGCCACCGGTCGCAATTGGGAGATGGTCCACACGATGGCGGCATAGATCACGCAGGCCAATGTCATGTGAAAGGCCAAGCGGTATTGCGACACGCTGACGCGCTCGGTCAACCCGGAGGACACCATCCACCATCCTACGGCACCCTGTAATCCTCCGAGCCCCAGCAGCAGCCAGAGGCGTCCGCGCAAACCCGGCCCGATCCAGCCTCGCCACAGGAAGAAAGCGAACGGCAGAATGAAGACGATGCCGATTACGCGGCCGAGGATACGATGCGCCCATTCCCACCAGAAGATGGTCTTGAACTCGGACAGCGACATCCCGCGATTGATTTCGCGATATTGAGGGATCTGCTTGTATTTCTCGAACTCCACCGCCCAATGCTGATCGGTGAGCGGCGGCAGGACGCCGGTGACCGGCTTCCATTCGACGATCGAAAGGCCGGATTCCGTCAGCCGGGTCGCCCCGCCGACAATCAGCGTACCGACAACAAGCGCCGCAACCACGATCAGCCAGAGCCTGATCGCGGCCAGACGCCCCTCCGTCAGTTCAAGCTGTCGTGAAGACATGGTCGAGCCTTGCCCAATGGTCGACGACCATATAGTGAGCGCTGCATCGATCCTTCAAGCGAAGTTTGCAAACCATTCCCGTATGTCCATCCGCACCCGCAAGTTCATCGGCGCCATAGGGTTGCTCACTCTGGTGACGGTGTGGGCGCTTGTCGCCATGGCCGTCGCTCAATTCGCGTTTTCGAGCCCCAATAATCTCGCCGCCTGGATTTATTACGTGGTCGTGGGGATGGGCTGGATCTTGCCCGCGATGCCGCTGATCCGCTGGATGGAGGGTGGAGGCCGGCGCGCCGGCTAGGCTGCCTTCGGACGCCGGAATCCGGTCCACATCGCCGTCGCCACACCGGACATCAGCACCCGCAGATAGCGCAATTGCTGGAACTCACCGTTGAGCGAAATCCGCGGCAACGCTGTCAATTGGTGGCGATGCTCGCGAAACAGGACACCCGGCCGGGTGGTCACAGCTGTCCGGAACCCCACTTCGGCAGCGATCCGGAACTCGCGTTCATCGGCCGAGGTCGGATCGCCGACCGGATAGGCAAAATGCTCCGGCCGCACTCCGATGGCCGATTCGATCACGGCGCGGCTCATATCCATTTCCGAGCGGACCACCCTTTCGCTGGCCTTCTTCAACATGCAGTGATTGACCGTATGGGCGCCGATCGTCACCAGCGGATCGCGGGCGAGTTCGGCGATATCCTCCCAGGTCATGCAGAGTTCGTCGCACAGCGCCTTCATGTCGACGCCGTAGCGCGCGCACAGATCACGCACGACCGCGCGCAGTTCGTCTTCTGACTCAAGGCTGCGCAGCCACCAATAGAGCTGCTCATAGATGTTGCGCTTGTCCTCGGCGCGGGCGCAATCGAAATGCCGGTTCTCTCCGTGCACATAAAGGCCGATACGGTCGCTCCTGGCGATCACGCGCTCCAGCGCCACCCACCAGATTTCCCCGATGCGGTCGGGAAATCCGGTCGGGATATAAAGCGCGAAGGGCATGCCGTGCTTTTTCAGCACCGGATAGGCCCATTGCAAAAGGTCGCGATAGCCATCGTCGAATGTGATGCAGACGAAACGGCGCTTGAAGTCGCGCTCGACCAGCCGGCGATGCATTTCGTCGAGCGAGACCACTTCGAGGCCGGAATTGCTGATGGTCCGGATCGCGGATTCGAAGAATTTTGGGGACACCTCGAGGAGCCGGTTTGGCTGGAACCCGGCAGGATGGGCCGGACGCACATGGTGAAGGGTTAGTATAAGTCCCACCCCCTGAACGATCGGCCGCAAGGCGACATGCGCGCCGCTGAAATACAACGTCTCCAGCCCGGCGCGAATGATGGTGTTTTTGAGGCCGCTCACGTCTTCTGATCCTCGAGAGAATTGGCGATCCTGCCAATGCTTTATTGAGAAATCTTTGCCAGTTTGCCCACGACTAAGGAGACTGGCGGATGAATGTCGCCTTTCGTGACATCGCGAGCGAACGGATGCAGCACGTTCAGGCTATCCGGCGGCAGGGATCGCTGCCGGTGGTGAGCGTCTGTCACGATCTCGAGGCGGCGCGAACGCCCTGGCTGGCGCTGGCAGCGTCCAACGCCGTGGCCTCTCCGTATCAGGCCTTCGACTGGATCCGGCTGTGGCACCGGCATGTCAGCGCTCCGCTGGGGCACCGTCCGCTGATTGTAACGGGTTGCGATGAGCGCGGTGAGCCCTTGTTTGTGTGGCCGCTGCTGGAGCGCAAGTTCGGCGCGCTTCGCGTCGCTACCTTTTTCGGCGGCAAGCACGCGACGCTGAACATGCCGCTCTGGCGCCGCGATGTAGCCTCTCGTTTTACCGCTCAGGATATGCGTTCGGTGATGTCTGCGATTGCTGCACAAGCGAACGGCATCGATCTTGTGATGCTGCACAGCCAGCCTGCGACATGGGACGGCACCCCCAATCCCTTCATGCTGCTGCCGCACCAGCGCGCCAGCGAGGACAATTTCGTCCTGCATATCACAGCCGGTGCAGACGATATTCTCGCCCAGCAGATTTCCGGAACGATGCGCGGGCGCCTGCGCAACAAGGAACGCAAGCTCAGTAAGGTTCCGGGCTACAGATATGTCCGCGCCACCAGCGCCGCGGATGTCGACAGGCAACTCGATGCCTTCTTTGCGCAGAAGGCCGAAAAGCTGAAGATGCAGGGGGTCGAAAACGCCTTCGGACAATATGGTGTCGAGGAATTCGTTCGCGCGGCCTGCCACGAGGGGCTGTCCGAAGGGCGGCCGGTGATAGAGCTTTATGCTCTCGAAAGCGAAGGGGAAATGCTCGCTTTGTTCTCGGGCATTCACGACGGCCAGCATTTCACATCGATGTTCAACTCCCATACCGCGACCGAGGCGGCGCGGTTCAGTCCGGGGCTGATTCTGCTGCAACACTTGATCGTGGATTGCGCACGCCGACATTTTCGGTCATTCGACATTGGGCCGGGCGAAGCGCGCTACAAGACCTTCTTCTGCAAAGACATCGAATTGATCTATGACAGCATCCTGCCGCTTTCCCTGCGCGGCCGCGCGGTGGCTCCGCTGCTGCGCAACTGGCTGTGGGCGAAGGGTTATGTCAAACGCAATCCCAGACTATGGGGTGTCGCACATGCCGTCCGCGCCAGAATGGTCAACGGCAAGCAGACCACAGATTGAGCTCAGGCCGCGGCCGAAGCCGACATGCCGTTAACCGGTGCGCCTCGGACCGGCACGACATCGGTAAATCCTGCGGCCATCAATGTCTGCCGCTCAGCCATGGCGCTTTCGGCACCCGGATCAGGCACGACAAGCATGGCGCGTGGAGCATATTGCGCAATCGTCTGAAGCATTGTGTCGGGCATGGCTCCGGCATCGATCACCAGATGATCATAGGCCTGTGCAAGCGCGTCCAGGGTCATTGCCAATCGCGCGGACGTCAGGATCATGGACATGTCGCCGTCGACCTTTCCGGTCCCGACAATATGCACACGCGAGAACTTGTCGCGCGTGACGATGTCGGCGAAGGACGCCTTATTCTGCACGAGATCCGCCAGACCCGGCGCATCCGGATCGGTCGATAGCACCGAGAGATTCGGCGCTTTCAAAGACAGGTCGGCCAGCACCACCCTGCCCCCGGCATTGGCGAGCGCGCGGGCCAGTTCGAGCGCGGCATGGGTCGTGCCGACATTCCGCGCGGCGCCGATCGCCGCGATCCTGCGCCCCGGCTCGCCCAGTTCACGCAGGGCCAATGCAATATCGCCGATGGCGAGGCCCGCAACGGGCTTGGCGGTAGGCTCTCCCATAGGCACAGCCAGCCTCTCATCGGGAACGTTGCCGGCAGCCGATGTCTCTTCGGAATCGGAGGCTTCTGGTTTTGTCGCGCTCTTACGATTTCGCCACAAGCGCGCCAGCACCGAGCCGGATGCAGCCCCCTGGCCGCCCGACACGGTGCTCACGCCAGAGGGGCCAACGGCAGACGCACGCTCGACGATCAATACGTCCTCACGCGACGTGCGGCCCAGCATATGCGGCGCACCCTGCTTCAGGATTTCGGCGGCCAATACGAAGGCCGACATCAGGAAGGCGGTTGCCAGGGTCGCGATGAGCAGGATGGGCAGCTTTTTTGGAAAGGCCGGAACGTTCGAGACCGTAGCCCGCGAGATTACGCGCGCCTCCGCCGGCGACGCGTCGATATTGTCGCGCGCCACCGCTTCACGATAGCGGGCGAGGTAGGATTCCAGAAGATCGCGTTGTGCCTTGGCCTCGCGCTCCAGCGCACGCAGCCGGACATCCTGTGCGCTGGCGCTGCCGATCTGCTGCTTCATCCTGTCGAGATTTTCATTCGTCGCCTCGATGCGCGCCGCGGCAATCCGCGCGTCGTTTTCGAGAGACACGACAATCCTCTGCAACTCCGTGCGCATCTGGGCATCGAGCGAACTGATCTGGGCGTTCAGTTCCTGGATGCGCGGATGCCGCGGCAGCAACGTCGATGATTGTTCGGCCAATTGCGCCCGTAACAGAACGCGTTGCTCGACGAGCCGCTTCAGAATATCCGAGTTGATGATATCGGCGGATTCTACCGAACGCCCGGCCTTCAGCATTTCGCGGATCAGCCGCGACTTCGCGTCGAGATCAGCCTTCTGTGCCCGCGCTGCCGCAAGCTGGCTGTTGAGCTCACCCAATTGCTGATTGGACAGGCTTGTAGCATTGGTGCCGACGAACAGGTTCGATTTCGCGCGGAAGTCTTCAACCTTTTGTTCGGCTTCAAGAGCGGCCGTTTGCAACTTGTCGATCTCGCTTGCGAGATAGGCGCTGGCGTTGCGCGTCTGCTCCTGCTTGGCGACCTGCGCAAGCCGCAGATAGGCATCGACGATTGCGTTCACGACGTTTGCCGACAATTCCGGATCGCCAGACTTAAACTCGATAGTGATTACCCGCGAGCGCTCGATGGCGGAGACCGTGAGACGCGAGAAGTAATTCTCCATGACCCGCTCTTCGGGGGTCATGCGCAGCCGGTCCTGCCCGATCCCGATCAGCGACAGGACTGCACTGAGCGGAGACACGCCGTTGAGGACAGGATCGAAATCGGGCCGCTCGTTGAGCTTCAGTTCCTTGATCACCTGACGTGCAATATCGCGCGACTGGATGATCTGGACCTGGGTCGCGACCGCTTCCTGGTCGGCGCCCGACCGGTCGACCGATTTCTCGGCTTCGGGCCTTAGAAATACGTTCTCGCGGCTTTCCACCACGATTCTGGCTTCGGATTTGTAGCGCGGCGAGATGGAGTTCACCGCAAGGAGGGTGAGGATCGCGACCACGATCGTGGGAAGCAGAATGAGCGCCTTGCGCCGCCACAGCGCGGCACCCAATGCCCTCAGGTCCAGTTCACCGTCGGCCTCCGGTCCGCGCGGCGCGCCGTCACTCCAAGACTGAACCGATCGCATTACCGACTCCACACCTTCCCGACTGCCGTATTTCGTCCGATTATGGTTTCCATGCCGTTAATCGGAGCCCGGATGCGGCAAACGAACGCGCGAGACACAAT
>JAEVZN010000248.1 GCA_023392205.1 Pseudomonadota bacterium | reverse complement strand
GCTCGGTGCTGTCGGTCACCGGCGGGGCGTCGTTCCTCGGCGATCCCGAGAAAAAGACGCTGGAAATGTATGTCGCCGATCTCAATGCCAAGGGCGGCATCAATGGCCGCAAGATCGAGGCGATCATCTATGACGATGCGAGCGATCCCAACCAGGCACGCACCTTCGCCACGCGCCTGATCGAGCAGGACAAGGTGGACGCGCTGCTCGCGGGTTCAACGACCGCCAGCACGATGGCCATCATTCCGCTGGCCGAAGAGGCGGAGATTCCGCTGATCAACTTCGCCGGCGCCGTTCAGGCGGTGCATCCGGTCAAGAAATGGAATTTCAAGACCCCGCATACCGATCTCATGGCCTGCGAGAAGATTTTCGAGGACATGAAGAAGCGCGGCCTGACCCGGATCGCGATGATTTCCGGTGCAGATGCCTTCGGCAAGTCGATGCGCGATCAATGCATGACCGTGAACAAGAAATACGGCATCGAGGTCCTGCATGAGGAGACCTATCAGCCGCGTGACAACGACATGACCGCGCAACTGACCAACATCAAGGCAAAGCAGGGCGTGCAGGCGGTGCTCAATCCAGGCTTCGGACAGGGACCGGCCATCGTCACCCGCAATTACAAGCAACTCGGCATTCCGCATCCGCTCTACCAGAGCCACGGCGTCGGCACGAAGCAGTTCATCGAACTTGCGACACCGGCGGCGGCGGAAGGCGTGCGGCTTCCTGCGGCTGCGCTGCTCGTGGCCGACAAGCTGCCGGACAGCGATCCGCAGAAGAAGGTCGTGATGGACTACAAGACTACCTATGAGAAGAATACCGGCCAGCCGGTCTCGACATTTGGCGGGCACATGTATGACGGTCTGATGATCCTGGTCGAGGCGATGAAGCGTGCCGGCGGGCCCGACAAGGCCAAGGTGCGCGACGAGATCGAGAAGACCAAGGGCTTCATCGGCACCGGCGGCGTGGTCAACATGTCTCCGACCGATCATCTCGGTCTCGATCTTTCGGCATTCCGGATGCTGGAAATCAAGAATGGCGACTGGGCGCTGGTGGAGTAGCCGGGAAAAGTCGCGACTAGTGTCATGGCCGGGCTTGTCCCGGCCATCCACGTCTTGTCTCATTGTGATGGCGCGACGAAGTAGATGCCCGCGACAGGCCCGGGCATCATATCAACCGCGCTGAAACGACGATCATCATGCCCGAATTCCTGCAATTCCTGTTTTCCGGTCTGACCGTGGGCGCGATTTATGCCCTGGTCGCGCTCGGCTTCACGCTGATCTACAACGCGTCCGATGTCATCAATTTCGCGCAAGGCGAATTCGTGATGATCGGTGGCATGGTGACATTCTTTGCTGTCGCCGCCGGCATTCCGCTTCCGATTGCCGCCGGCATTGCGCTCGTGACCGCCGTGGTGATCGGCCTTCTGCTGCACCGCCTCGCCATCGAGCCCGCCAAGGGCGCTTCACCCGTCACGCTGATCATCATCACCATCGGCGCCTCGATCCTGTTGCGCGGACTGGCCTCGGTGATCTTCGACAAGAATTTCCATTCCTATCCGCCGTTTGCCGGCGTCGATCCGATCCGCGTCGGCGGCGCGACCATCCTGCCGCAAAGCCTGATCGTGCTCGGCGGCACATTGGTGATCGTGCTCGCTTTGTGGCTCGTCATCACCCGCACCATGATCGGCAAGGCGATGACCGCGCCCGCCGCCAACCGGCTGGCGGCGCGGCTCGTCGGCATCAATACCGGCGCGATTGTCGGCGTATCGTTTGCGGTTTCTGCCGCCATCGGCGCCATTGGCGGCATTCTGGTCACGCCGATCACGCTGACCAATTACGATGTCGGGACGTTGCTGGCGCTGAAAGGCTTCGCCGCCGCCATGCTGGGCGGCATCGGCAATCCGGTCGGCGCGGTGGTGGGCGGCCTTGCCGTAGGGCTGCTTGAGACCTTCGGTGCGGGCTATGTGTCCTCCGCCTACAAGGATGCGATCGCGTTTCTGGTCATACTCGGCGTGCTGTTCGTGATGCCGCAGGGCCTGTTCGGCCGTGCCGGCGTCGAGCGGGTTTGACATGACGGATTTCGTCCGGACCTACGGCGCGGTTCTCATCGTCGCATTGTTTGTCGCGGCCTTTCCTTACGTCATCGAGTCGACCTTTTACATGCGCATCGCCGCGCTGGTGTTCATCTTCAGCCTCGCGGTACTCGGCCTCAATCTGCTGATGGGCTTTGCCGGGCAGGTCAGCCTCGGTCATGCCGGATTTTTCGGGATCGGCGCCTATGCGGTGGCGGTGGCGCCGACGCATTTCGGCATTCCCTCATGGCTGGCGCTGATTGCCGGCGTGATCATAGCCGGCCTGCTGGCCTTTCTGATCGGACGGCCCATCCTCAAGCTGAAGGGGCATTATCTCGCGGTCGCCACGCTTGGCATGGGAATTCTCATCGCCATGGTTTTCACCAACGAGGCCCGCTACACGGGCGGGCCGGATGGCATGGCGGTGCCGCGGCTGGTGCTGTTCGGCTGGACCGCCCGCGGATCCGTCACCTGGTACTGGATCTCCGGCGTGACCCTGGTGCTGGCCGCGTTTCTCGCCGTCAACCTGATCGACAGCCCGACCGGACGTGCGCTGCGCGCCATCCATGACAGCGAAGTGGCCTCACGCGTGCTCGGCATCGATGTCGCGCGCTACAAGCTGATCGCCTTCGTGCTGTCGGCAATCTATGCGGCCATTGCCGGGGCCTATCTCGCTTTGTTTGACGGCCTCGTGACGCCGGCGACGGCGGGCTTCCTGCGCTCCATCGAATTCGTGACTATGGCGGTGCTGGGAGGGCTGGGTTCGATCCTCGGCAGCATTGTCGGCGCGGCGTTGCTCACCATCCTGCCGCAGGTTTTCACGGTGTTTCACGATTACGAGCATATCGCGCTCGGTCTGGCGATGATCGTGTTCATGATCTTCCTGCGCGCCGGCATCGTGCCGGGGCTCGCCGCCCTGTTCCGGCGGAGGACATCGTGAGCATTCTGCGCGCGGAGAATCTCGGCATCGGGTTCGGCGGCGTGCGCGCGGTCGATAACGTGTCCTTCTCAGTGGAGGCAGGCGAGATCTTCGCCATTATCGGGCCGAATGGGGCTGGCAAGACGACCTTGTTCAATCTCATCTCCGGGCTCTATCAGGCGCAGAGCGGCAGCGTGCATCTGAATGGCGAGGATGTGACGCGCCTGCAAGCGCATGAACTGGCGGCGCGCGGGCTGTCGCGCACCTTCCAGAATCTGCAAATCTTCTTTCGCATGACGGCGCTCGACAATGTGATGGTCGGCTGTCACCTGCATGAGAACCGCAACGTGCTGGCGCATCTCTTGCGTCTGCCTTCGGTCATTGCGCAGAACCGCCGCACCCGCCTGCGCGCGGAGGAATTGCTGGCTTTGGTGGGGCTGGGCAGCATGGCGACGCGGCCGGCCGGCGAGTTGCCGTATGGTGCCCTCAAGCGGCTGGAAATCGCGCGTGCCTTGGCGGCGCGGCCCAAGGTCCTGCTGCTCGATGAACCCGCGGCCGGCTGCAACGCCGTGGAAACGGCGGAAGTGGATAGCGTGATCCAGACCATCGCATCGCGCGGCGTGACCGTGGTGCTGGTGGAGCATGACATGCGGCTGGTCATGAAGATTTCCAGCCGCATCCATGTGCTCGATCAGGGCCGCACATTAGCCGAGGGCACCGCGGCGGAGGTGCGCGCCAACCCGTCGGTGATCGCCGCCTATCTCGGCGCGCAGGCGACGGCGGAAGTCACGTCGGGCGGTGGGCGGGAGGATGCCGATGCTGGTCGTTGACAACCTGTCGAGCCGCTATGGCCGTATCGAAGTGCTGCACGGGGTGTCGCTGGAAGTGAAGACCGGCGAGATCGTCACGCTGGTCGGCAGCAACGGGGCCGGCAAAACCACCTTGCTGCGGGCGATTTCCGGCGTGCAACCCGTCTCGGGCGGCAGCATCCGCTTTCAGAATGACGTGCTGGGTTCGACCGCGCCGCATGTGCGGGTCGCGCGCGGCATCGTGCAGGTGCCGGAGGGCCGTCAGGTATTCACGCCGCTGTCGGTTGCCGACAATTTGCGGCTCGGGGCCTGGTCGCGCAAGGACAACGAGATCGCCACCGACATGGAGGGCGTTTATGCGACCTTCCCGGTGCTGGCGGAAAAGCGCCATCAGCAGGCCGGCGCATTGTCCGGCGGCCAGCAGCAGATGCTTGCCATGGGTCGCGCATTGATGGCGCGGCCGAAGCTGATGCTGCTGGACGAGCCGTCGATGGGACTGGCGCCGATACTGGTCGACCAGATTTTCTCAATTGTCGCCGGGCTTAAACGGCAGGGGATCACGATCCTGCTGGTCGAGCAGAACGCCTATGCGGCACTGGCGATTGCCGATCGCGGCTATGTGCTGGAAACCGGCCGCATCGCCCATCAGGGCAGCGGCCGCGCCTTGCTCGACGACCAGCGCGTGCGCGCGGCCTATCTCGGCCTTTAGGATCGCCGCACCGGCAGGCGCGCATCGTCCTTCAGCGTTTCCAGCACGATGCTGGAGCGCACGCGCTCCACCGCCTCATGCGGCAGCAGCACTTCGTTGACCAGCACCGACAGGGCGCGCAGATCCGGCACCACGACTTTCAGCAGATAATCGGAATCGCCAGTCAGGGCATGCGCCTCCTGAACCGGCGGCATTGTCGTGACGAGATCGCGGAAATGGCGCGCATTGTTTCGCGAATGCGAGGCCAGCGCGACAAAGATGAACACCGTGACGGTCAGGCCAAGCCGCACCGGATCGAGATCGGCCCGGTAACGGCGGATGACGCCGGTCTGCTCCAGCCGCTGACGGCGGCGCGAGCATTGCGAGGCGGACAGATGCACCGTCTCGGCCAGTTCCTGATTGGTCAGCGCACCGTTGTCCTGCAGCGCCGTCAGCAGGCGCAGATCGGCAGCGTCCAGTGTAATCGTTTCGTGCATGAAATGCTCATTATGTGCAGATTATATGCGTGATATAGCTTATGCACCCAGATTTTGCACGGACATTGCGCCCAAAATGGCCGATCATAGTCAAAATCCGCGATTGCAGGGAGATCGCCATGGGACCGTTTCCGCACGACGCACCGGCCGCCACCATTTCCGAGGCCAATCCGATGGGCACCGACGGACTGGAATTCGTCGAATACGCCCATCCCGAACCGGAAAAACTTGGCGCCCTGTTCAGGACGATGGGCTTCACCTTGGTTGCGAAACACCGCTCCAAGCGCGTGGAATTGTGGCGCCAGGGCGACGTGAATTTTGTGGTCAATGCCGAGCCGGATTCGTTCGCGCAAAGATTCGCCGCCGAACACGGCCCGTGCGCCTGCGCCATGGCCTTCCGCGTGGTCGATGCGAAAAAGGCCTATGAGCGCGCCTTGTCGCTTGGCGCGGAGCCTGGCGAAACCAATGTCGGCCCGATGGAATTGGCGATCCCCGCGATCAAGGGCATCGGCGGTTCGCTTCTGTATTTCGTCGACCGCTATGGCGAGAAGGGCTCGATCTGGGACGT
>JAEVZN010000236.1 GCA_023392205.1 Pseudomonadota bacterium | reverse complement strand
TGTTCACCAGCAACGCCGCGCCATCGAGTGTCGCCTCGCGCTCCGCCCAGTTATGCACGGCGATCCGTTTTCGGTCGATATCGGCCAGCGTATCCGCGCGCTCACGCGTGCGATTGCAGAGGCGGATTTCTTTTGCTCCGTCATCCAGCAGCGCCACCGCAATCGCGCGAGCCGCACCGCCGGCACCCAGCACCATGACAGGCCCCGCATCCGCGCGCCAGTCGCCGCGCACATCGCGCAGGCTGGCGAGAAAGCCATAGGCGTCGGTGTTGAAGCCCGACAGGGTGCCGTCATCCTGCACGACGATCGTATTCACCGCGCCGATGCGCGCCGCCACCGGATCGACGCGGTCCATCAGCCCCGCAACGCCGGGCTTGTGCGGGATCGTCACGTTGCATCCGGAAAAGCCCAGCGCCCGCAACCCGCGTATCGCATCGGCAAGCCGCTCCGGCTGCACCGGCATGGGAAGATACGCGCCATGAATGCCGTATTGCTTCAGCCAGTGTCCGTGCAGCACCGGTGAGCGCGACTGTACAATCGGCCAGCCGATCACACCGGCAAGTCTGAAAGGTTGCGGAGACAGCATGGACAGGTACTCGACGCAGGCGGGACAGGTGGAAGGCGTTCTGGTATCCCACGCCATTCCCTACGTCGAGGTTTACGCATGACGAACGCCGCCGCCATCCAGATCCGCATGGGCGGGTACGGTCCCGCCACCACCTGCTTCTCCAAGGCGCTGGAATTTATCGGCCAGCGATTGCAGGCCGAATTCGGCGACCGCGTCGATGTCAAATATGTCTGGAACATCATGGATTTCGGCTACCGGTCGGAGGATATCCTGTGGCTCGTCGAAAGCGGTGTGCTGTCGCTCGGCTATCAATCGTCGAGCTATCTGACCGACCGCGTGCCGGAGCTTGGCCTCGCCGATCTGCCGTTTCTGTTTGCGAGCAGAGACCAGGCGCGCGCCGCGATGGATGGTGCACTCGGTGCCGCGCTCGCGGAGCGGATCGAGGCGCGCTGCGATTATCGCATTCTCGGATGGTTCGAAAACGGCTTCCGGCATATCTCCAACAAGCTGCGGCCTGTGCGTACGCCGTCCGATCTCGCCGGCATGTCGATCCGCGTATTGCCGAGCGACGTGCAGGTGCGCACCTTCGAACTTCTGGGCGCAAAGCCCCTGCGCTGGGATCTGACCGAAGCCTTGGCCGCCATTGTCGCCGGCACCATCGACGCGCAGGAAAATCCGCTCGCCAACACCGTCACCTATGGGGCGCATAAATTTCATCCCTTCCATACCCTGACCGGGCACTTTTACCTGTCGCGTCCGATCTTCATCTGCCGCGCGCAATGGGAGGCGTGGCCGGCGGATCTGCGGGACGCGATGGCGCGCGCCGTGCGCGACGCGGTCATGTGGCAGCGCGACCGCGCGGTCGAGGAAGAGCAAGAGGCGATGAAGGCCATTGCCGCGCAGGGCTGCCGTATTGAGGACTTGAATGCTGCCGAACATGAGGCCTTCGCCCGTGCGGTCGCGCCGATGATGGCCGAGGCGGAGGCTGTCTATGGCGGTGCGCTGATGCGGATGGCGGGGCGTTAGCTCAAAATTTGCGTACGGCCAGCCGCGTCCGGATACCAGTTATTTCTCAATATGAAATTCGAGTTTACGATCTCGAAAATGCCTTGACTCACCGGCACCCTCACCGTTTCCTTGGACCAACAAAAAACAAAGCCAGAGGAAACGTTGTGTCGGACACCATTGTCGTCAGCCCGAATCCGTCTGCACGCGCCATCGTGAATGGCAGCATCAAATCTCCCAATCGCGGGAGCATCCAGTCCGTCGATCGCGCGTTGTCGTTGCTTGAGGCGCTGGCGGAAGCGGGCGGCGAAGCTTCGCTCACCGATCTGTCGCGGCGCACCTCTCTGAATGTGTCGACGTGCCATCATCTGCTTTCGACACTGGTGAACTGGGGCTATGTAGCCAAAGTGCCGGGCCGCCGCTCCTATGCGCTCGGTGCGCGGGTGCTTTATCTCGGCCATGCCTGTCTGCGGCAGGTGGATCTGCCCCGCCGCGCGCAGCCGCATATCGACCGCATCAATCATGTCACAGGCGAAACCGTGCATCTCGCCGTGCTGCAAAGCGACAATATCGTCACGCTGCTAAAACGCGAGGCGCGCCATGCCGTACGCGTCGATACTGGCATGGTCGGCCGAAGCGACGCGCCGCATGCCACCGCGACCGGCAAGGCGATGATCGCCTGGCTGCCCGAGGACCAGATCCGCCGCATGGTGCCGCCGGAAGATCTCAAGCGCTTCACCGACAATACGATTGTCGATTTTGACACGCTGATCGAGGAATTGCGGCATGTGCGGCGCAACGGTGTCGCCATCGACCGCGAGGAATTCCAGCCCGGCGTCATCTGTGTCGGCGCGGCGATCCGCGATCATGCCGGCGCCGTGGTCGGCGCGATCAGTGCATCGGCGCCGTCGATGCGTGCCACCGACGATCATTTCGCCCTGATGCGTCAGGAAGTGATCGCGGCTGCCAATGCGTTGTCGGCCGAACTCGGCGAGCCCGGCTCGCAGCAGCCCAAATCTGTCGCAATAGCTTGAGTCGTAACGTCTTGAACTGAAACAAAAACCTCAATCGAAACAGGAGTGGCGCGATGTACGCACCGGCCGGCGTAAAGACCAGCAAGGACTTTCCGATCCCCGAAAAGATGAAGGCCTGGGTGCTGGGCGATCCCGGCGACCTGAAGCTGACCGACAAGGCGGTGCCGGTGCCGAAAAAGGCCGAGGTGCTGGTGCGCATCGATGCGGTGGCGATCTGCGCGACCGACCTGGAGATCATCTATCACGGTCCGCCGGCGATGATTCAGGGCGGCATGCCGCATAACAAGAATTTCACGCCAGGCCATGAATATATGGGCACGGTGGTCGCGCTCGGACCGGGTGTCGACGAATACAAGATCGGCCAGCGCATCACGGTCGAGATCCATGCCGGTTGCGGACAATGCAAACGGTGCCGCGAGGGCATGTATACCTCATGCCACAATTACGGTCTGAATTACGGTGACGTCGACAAGGGTCATCGCGCCAATGGCTTTACGACCGATGGCGGCTTCTGCGAATATCAGGTCAACCACATCAATACGCTGGTCGCGATCCCCGACGACATGACCGACGAGGAAGCGACGCTGGTCGTGACTGCAGGCACGGCCATGTATGGCCTGACAGAACTCGGCGGGCTTGTCGCCGGTGAAAGCGTCGTTGTCACCGGCCCCGGCCCGATTGGACTTCTGGGCGTTGCGGTCGCGAAGGCAATGGGTGCGCAGCCCGTGATCCTCACCGGCACGCGCGACAACCGCCTGCAGATCGGCAAGGAGCTCGGCGCCGATCACGTCGTCAATATCCGCAAGGTGAACGACGTCGTGCAGGCGGTGAAGGATCTCAATGGCGGCAAGGGCGTCGATTATGTAGTCGAATGCTCGGCCGCGCCGAATGCGATGAACGAGGCCATCAAGATGGTCAATCGCGGCGGCAAGGTCTGCCTCGCAGCCTTTCCGCATGGCGAGGCGCCGGTCGATATCGCACATATCGTGCGCAACAACATCTACGTATATGGCATCCGCGGCGAAGGCAAGACGGCGACGCATCGTGCGGAAGCCTTCATGAAGCAGAAGCGCTTCGACGCCACCAAGATCCATACCCACACATTCCCGCTGGAGGATCTGCCGACCGCGATCCGCTACGCCAAGGATCGCGTGGAAGATGCGATCAAGGTGGTTGTGAAGATGAAACCCGGCGCGGCGCAGAAGATCGCGGCGGAGTAATTTTCTCAATCCCTCCCCCACTTGCGGGGGAGGGATCAAGGAGCAAACTTATCCATGCTTCTCTGCGATGAATATCTGATGCCGCAATCGCTCGACGAGGCCTTCGACATGATCGAGGCGCATCGCGGGCGGTTCCGGCTGATCGCAGGCGCAACAGACATCCTGCCCTGGGCGCGCGAGGGGCGCGCCGGCGACGTGCATATCCCGACGCTGATCGACGTGACGCGCGTTCCGCAATTGCGCGAACGCAAAGTCGGCGCAACGCAAGTGACGCTCGGCGCCGTTACGCCGTTCCAGCGCTTTCTCGACGACGATGCCCTGATGCAGGCGATGCCGGCCATGCCGCGCTGTGCGATCTGGTTTGCCGACGATCAGTTGCGCGAATCCGCAACCATCGGCGGCAATATCGTCAACGCGTCGCCCGCAGCCGACGGTACGCCGCCGCTTTATGCGCATCATGCAACACTGACGCTGGCCAGCCGCCGCAATGGCAAGGTCGAGACGCGCAGCCTCGCCATCGACGATTTCATCACCGGTCCCGGGCAGACGAAGATGGCCGAGGACGAAATTCTCCTGAGCCTCACCTGCGAAGCGTTGCCCGGCTATGGCGGCTCGTTCGAGAAGGTCGGTCATCGCCGCTCGCTGGTCATTTCCACCGTGTGTCTCGCAACGCTGGTGAAGCTCGACCGCGACGGCCGTACATTCGAAGACGTGCGGCTCGCCATCGGCGGGATCGGTCCGGTGCCGCTGCGGCTGCGCGAGGTCGAGCAATTTCTGATGAGCGGCCCGCTGATACTCGCCCGCCTCGAACACGCGAGCACGATGCCGGTGGCGCTGGTGCGCTCGCGCACCCGCCAGGATTATCGCCGCGAGGTCGTGCGCGGCTTTGTCATGCGCGGCCTGTTCAATGCCGCGAAACAGGCCGGCGCGGATGCCGGCCTGCTCTCTCCGGAATGGGAGGCCGCCTGTGCCTGAGCTTCGCATCGAAGCCGTCGTCAACGGACGCAAGGTCAAGCGTTCCGCAGCACCGCATCAGCGGCTACTCGATTTCCTGCGCGACGACATGAGCCTGACTGGCACCAAGGACGGATGCGGGGCGGGCGAATGCGGCGCGTGTTCGGTCTTTGTCGATGGCGTGCTGATGAAGTCCTGCCTGATGCCGGTCGGAAAGGCGCAAGGGACGACCATCGATACGGTGGAAGGGCTGGCGCAGAAGGGCGATCTCTCGGTGCTGCAGAAGGCCTTCCACAAGACCGGCGCCAGCCAATGTGGCTATTGCATCCCCGGCATGGTGATGGCGGCAACGGCGGCGCTTCGCGTCAATCCATTCGCCGACCGTGAGGAGATCAAGGAGCGGCTTGGCGGAAATATCTGCCGCTGCACCGGCTATCAGAAGATCTTCGATGCGGTCGAACTTGCCCGCGACGTCAGCAACGGCACGCTGCCGGTCACAGCGCTGGCCGAAACGGACGTGAGCGACGGCAAATATATCGGTGTCAATGTCCGCCGCCTCGATGCACCGGGCAAGGTGTCGGGCGCGCTGAAATATGCCGGCGACATGGTGCTGCCGAACATGCTGCATCTGCAGGTGCTGCGCTCGCCGCACCCTCATGCGCTGATCGAATCCATCGACACCTCCGAAGCCGAAGCCATGGAGGGCGTCGAGGGCGTCATCACCGCTTCCGATGTGCCGGGCGAGGACGGGTTCGGTGTGTTTGTCCACGACCAGCCGATCATGGCGCGCGGCAAGGTGCGTTATGTCGGCGAAGCGGTGGCGGCGGTCGCAGCCGAAGATCAGGTCACCGCGCGGCTTGCCCTGTCGAAGATCAAGGTGGTTTACAAGCCGCTGCCCGCTCTGTTCGATGCGCTGTCGGCGATGAAGCCCGGTGCGCCGGTCATCCACGACTACGCGCCCGACAATGTCACCAAGCATATCCCGATCCGCAAGGGCGACATCGAAAAGGGCTTCGCGCAATCCGATCTCGTAGTCGAGCAGGATTACGAAACGCAGGCCATCGAGCATGCCTATCTCGAACCGGAGGCGGGGCTCGGTTATGTCGACGCCGACGGCGTTGTGACCATCGTCTCGCCGAGCCAGAACATCACCCATCACCGCCACATGCTGGCGAAAATCATCAAACAGCCGATCAATAAAGTACGCTTCATCATGTCGCCGGTTGGCGGGGGCTTTGGCGGCAAGGAAGACATGATCTATCAGGGCATGCTCGCCCTGATGGCCATGAAGACCGGCCGGCCGGTGCGGCTCGTGTTCACGCGAGAGGAGTCCATCGCAACAACCGCGAAGCGCCATCCGTCTCGCACCACCTTGCGGATGGGTCTGACAAGCGACGGCCGCATCCAGGCGGTGATACTGAAGATGATCTGTGACGGCGGCGCCTACGGGCTCTCCACCGAAGGCGTGATGCGCAAGGCTGCAATCCTGGGCGCAGGGCCGTATGCGATCCCGAATTTGCAGGTCGACACCTACGGCATCTATACAAACAACACGCCGTCCGGCGCCTTCCGCTCCTTCGGCGCGCTGCAGACGCAATTCGCCACCGAATCGCATCTCGATATCTGCGCCGAGCGGCTGGGCCTCGATCCGTTCGAAATCCGGCGTATCAATGCCATGCGCGACGGGGCGCAGACACATACCAAGCAGACGCTGAAATCCGTGAGCTATCTGCGCATTCTGGAAGCGGCGGAACGCGCCTCGCGCTGGGAGCAGGGCGCACCGTCCTCGCGCGGCGCCACGCGCGGCGATTTCGCTGCCGACGGCGATGGCTTGCGCGCGCCCTGTACGCTCGGCGCGCGTTTCCGGGATGGCAACGGCAAGCTGGAGGCGGCGGAATAACATGGCACGCAAACGCGGACGCGGCGTCGCAGGCTGCTGGTATGGAATTGCCCGCACGGCGACGGTGGACCGGGCCGGAGCCTGGGTCGAAATCGACGATGGCGGCACGGCAAAGGTCGTGACCGGCGTCACCGAAATCGGTGAGGGTATTCTCACCGTACTGGCGCAGATCGCGGCCGAAGAACTCGGCGTGCGTCCGCAGGACGTCACCATAGGCGACAACGACACCGCGCGCGCGCCGGAAGCGGCGCATGCCGGCGCCACGCGTCAGACCTACATGATCGGCAATGTGGTGGCACTCGCCTCGCGCGAGGCCTTCGGCAAGCTGGCACAGGTGCTGGCCAACGAATGGGATGTGCCCCCCGAAACGATCGAGGCTGCGTCCGGCGAAATCTGGGCTGAAGGCTCCAATCATCGCATGACCATGGACAAGGCCGTGCATCTTGCGAAAAGCCGCGGCGTGGTGCCGCTCGGCTCGGCAAGCTTCGGCACGGATACCACCGGGCTTCACCCCGTCGATGGCGCGGGGCGGCCGTGGCAGGCCTATGTATTCGGCTGCCAGGTGGCGGATGTCGAAGTCGATACGCTGACAGGTGAGGTGCAGGTGCTCGGCATCTGGGCCGCACATGATGTGGGCCGTGCGGTCAATCCCAAGGGCGTCGAAGGCCAGATCGAGGGCGGCATCGTGCAGGCGCTCGGTCAGGCTTTGATGGAAGACTACAAGCTGTCCGAAGGTCACACGACCACGCCCGGCTTTGCGAAATACATCCTGCCGACGTCGCTCGACGTGCCGCATGTCACCTCCATCATCGTCGAGGATCCCGATCCCATCGGTCCGCTTGGCGTCAAGGGCATCGGCGAG
Source organism: Pseudomonadota bacterium (assembly GCA_023392205.1). GTDB lineage: Bacteria > Pseudomonadota > Alphaproteobacteria > Rhizobiales > Xanthobacteraceae > Pseudorhodoplanes. Next base: position 1,773 of record JAEVZN010000236.1, on the reverse strand, counting down.
CCGGCCATGGTGCCGACCATTCCGGCCATCATGAACGCGATCTATGACGCCGTCGGCGTGCGCATCACCGCGTTGCCGGCGTCGCCGGAGAAAGTACTCATGGCGATCCGCGACAAGGAACGCGAGGAGCGCGAGCGCCACATCCATATCGAAGCTGCGGAGTAGCCAGCCACCGATGCTCGACACACCCCGCCAGCAAATGCAGACAGCCACCTTCGAGATCGATCTCGACGCGTTGCGGATGTTGGCGCGGGCGATCCCCGGTGCGCTGCCGACGGCACTGAACGGCATACGTTTTGCCGCGTCTATCCGGCCGCGCAAATTCGTCATCGACGGCGGCGACGACAGCCCGGTGACCATGCCGCGCACCGCCTATCAGTTGGTCTATCCCGACGGTAAGGTGATGCTCGATTCCGGCATGGATCGCGCGACGCATGAATCCTTCGGCGAGGGCGAGCCCTATGATGACGACGCCTTTGCTCGGATTTTGCGCGCACTCGATGCCGCGCGCCTGATCATCCTCACCCATTACCATGCCGACCATGCCGGCGGCGTGTTGACCGCCGCCCATTCAGACGAACTGGCGCGCAAGACAATCGCCTCCACCGATACGCTGTCGCTGATGATGGCCAAGCCGCACCGGCCGCATCTGAAGATCGATGAGCGTCAGGCGGCGCAATTCATCGCACTCGATTACCGCAGATATTACCCGGTCGCGCCCGGCCTGGTGCTGATCAAGGCGCCGGGCCACAGCCCCGATATGCAGATGGCCTACATCCGGCTGCAATCCGGACAAGAAGTCCTGCATTCTGTCGATGCGGCCTGGGTTCTGGACAACATTCGTCAGGTGAAGGGAAAGGCGGCCCCATGGGTCAAGGAGGATGTGCCGGCAGTGATGGCGCAGCTTGCCTGCCTGAACGCGCTGATACAGCGCGCACCCGACCTCACCATCCTCGTGACCCATGATGACGAAAGCTTCGCGAGCTTGTCGCGCGCGGGCGTCATCGGACAACTCGAGGTGTGACGCATATCGATACGTAAGGAGTGTCTCTGAACCGGGAACAAGAAACGGCCGCACAATACCGTTCACCCGCAACCACGATTCAAGGGAGGAAGACTGATGACTGCGATCCGAAAGACAGGACTTGCCGCAATCGCCGTGATGCTCACAAGCGCGATGGCAAGCGCACAGCAATTCCCCGAAAAGCCGGTCGAGATGACCGTATTGTTCGGCGGTTCGGCGCAGGCCGTCGGTCAGGTGCTTGCCGACCAGATGTCCAAGGCGCTGGGCAAGCCGGTCGTGGCGGTCAGCCGCCCCGGTGGCGGTGGCGCCATCGGCTACACCTATGTGCAGTCGCAGCCGGCCGACGGCTACAACATCGTCTGGAATTCGAACTCGATTTCCACCGTGCATTACCAGGGCAACGTGCCCTTCGACTACAAGGCCTTCACGCCCATCGCGCGGATCGGCATGGAAGTCCCGGTGCTGGCGGTGCGCAAGGATTCAGGCTGGTCGTCGCTGAAGGACATGATTGACGCGACCAAGAAGGGCAACACCAAGCTGCGCGTGGCGGTTGGCGGCAATGGCTCCTTCACGCATATCGTGTCGGCGGCTCTCATGAAACAGCTCGGCACCGATGCGATCTATGTGCCGGGCGGGACGGGGCGTGAAGTTGCCGAATTGCTGGGCGGCCGCGTCGATGCGGTGCTGCGATTCCCGAGCGAAGTAAAGTCGCATGTCGATGCCGGCACGCTGGTCGTGTTGTGTACGGC
>JAEVZN010000195.1 GCA_023392205.1 Pseudomonadota bacterium | reverse complement strand
TCCCCGACAAGGGGGGAGGTGAAGAAAAGAACTACGCCGCGGCCTTGCCTTCCTTGTCCGGCGCTGACAGAGCACCCGACGCCTTGATCTCGGCGACGGTCTGCTTGTCGAGGCCAAGCACCTTGGTCAGGATCTCGTCGGTGTGCTCGCCAAGCAGCGGCGAGCGCTTCACGTCCGAAATCGAGTCCGACAGCTAGATCGGATTGCCGACGGTCAGATACTTGCCGCGCACCGGATGATCGACCTCGACCACCGTTCCGGTCTTGCGCAGCGACTCGTCCTCGGCGATCTCCTTCATCGACAGGATCGGACCGACAGGGATGTCGACGGCGTTGCATGCCTCCATGACTTCGAACTTGGTCATGGTCATCGTCCATTCCTCGATACGGGCGAAGATGGCCTTGAGCTTGGGAAGCCGCGCGCGCGGGGTTGCGTATTCCGGATCGGTCTTCCAGGTCGGTTCGCCGATCAGATCGCAGATTGCCCCCCAGACCGGCGCCTGGGTGATGAAATAGATGTAGGCGTTGGGATCGGTCTCCCAGCCCTTGCATTTGAGAATCCAGCCTGGCTGCCCGCCACCGGAATCGTTGCCGGCGCGCGGCGTCGCATCGCCGAACGGGATGCCCTCGCCGTACTGGCTGTATTCGGTGAGCGGCCCATGCGCGAGCCTCTGCTGATCGCGCAGCTTCACACGCGCCAGATTGAGCACGCCGTCCTGCATGGCGGCGAGAACCTTCTGGCCGCGGCCCGTGCGATTGCGCTGGTACAGCGCCGCCACGATGCCGAGGGCAAGATGCAGGCCAGTACCGGAATCGCCGATCTGTGCGCCGGTCACAAGCGGCGGACCGTCGCGGAAGCCGGTGGTCGAGGCCGCACCGCCAGTGCATTGCGCGACATTCTCATAGACCTTGCAATCCTCGTAGGGTCCGGGGCCGAAGCCCTTCACCGACGCGACGATCATGCGTGGATTGAGCTTGTGGATATGCTCCCAGGTCAGCCCCATGCGGTCCAGCGCGCCGGGCGCGAAATTCTCGACCAGCACGTCGCAGGTCTTGATCAGCTCGTTGAGCACACGCTTGCCCTGCGGATGCTTGGAATCGATGGTGATCGAGCGCTTGTTATGATTAAGCATGGTGAAGTAGAGCGAATCCGCACCCTTCACATCGACGAGTTGCTGACGCGTGATATCGCCAACGCCCGGCCGCTCGACCTTGATCACGTCGGCGCCGAACCAGGCCAGGAGCTGCGTGCAGGTCGGACCGGATTGAACATGCGTGAAGTCCAGAATGCGCACTCCGTCGAGCGCCTTGCCGGCCTCGCCGAACGGCTTCCGCGAAGGCGGCGGCAATGCCGCGCCATTCTTGCGGACATTGCCACGCTTGGCGGCGGATTTCGACGACCTGGCGGCGGCTGCCACGCCGGCCACAACAGCCGCACCGGCGAGACCACCCGCGACGCCGGTCAGCAAACGCCGGCGCTTGGCGGCAGCGGACTTGCTTTTGCTGCGCGACGCCGCTGCAGCCTTGCTTTGGCTACGCGAGGCGGCCTTGGCTTTTGTCTTCGATTTTGCCCTGGATTTGGCTGGCGATTTCGTGCGCGCCGGCGTGGCGCGCCTAGCTTTCGCCTTTGATGCCTTCTTTGCCGTCCTGGCCATCGACCTCGTCTCCTTCAATTTTTCGGCGCCGGCGCAAACCCGGCAGCCCAGACAATGCGAATTTCGCTATTTCTTGCGCAGCGCGCTTTGCGGATTGAGATTGCCGATCCGGCCGCTTTCGCTGCCGGCGGCGGGATCGATCACCGCATTGATCAGCGTGGGCTTACCCGAATCCATCGCCGCATTGACGGCGCGCTTGAGTTCGTCCGGCGTCGTGGCGTTGACACCCTCGCCACCGAAAGCTTCCATCATCTTGTCGTAGCGCGAGCCCTTGACGAAGACCGTCGGCGCCGGATCGTCGCCTGCGGGATTCTGGTCGGTGCCGCGATAGATGCCGTCATTGTTGAAGATCACCACACAGACCGGCAGCTTGTAACGGCAGATGGTCTCGACCTCCATGCCGGAAAAGCCGAAGGCGGAGTCGCCCTCGATCGCAAGCACCGGCTTGCCGGTCTCGATCGCAGCCGCGATGGAATAACCCATGCCGATGCCCATGATGCCCCAGGTGCCGACATCGAGACGCTTGCGCGGCTCATACATGTCGATGATACCGCGCGCGAGGTCGAGCGTATTGGCGCCCTCATTGACCAGGATCGCGTCCGGGCGCTCCTTGATGATGGTGCGCAGAACACCGAGAGCGCCGTGGTAATCCATCGGCGAATTGTTGTTCATCAGCTTCGGCGCCATTTTCGCGATATTGTCTTCGCGCTTTTTGATGACCGCAGACGTCCAGTCGGCCGGCGGCGCGGGCCAGTTCTTGCCCATGGCCGACAGCATTGCCGAAACGCAGGAGCCGATATCTCCGACCACCGGAGCCACGATCTCGACGTTGGAATCCATTTCCTTCGGCTCGATATCGATCTGGATGAACTTTTTCGGCGCATCGCCCCAGGCCTTTCCTTTGCCGTGCGACAACAGCCAGTTCAGCCGCGCGCCGATCAGCATCACGACATCGGACTCCTTGAGCACGGTCGAGCGCGCCGCGCCCGCGCATTGCGGATGCGTGTCCGGCAGAAGGCCCTTGCCCATGCTCATCGGCAGGAAGGGTGCACCGCTGGCCTCGACAAAAGAGCGTATCGCGTCGTCGGCCTGCGCATAGGCCGCGCCCTTGCCGAGAATGATCAGCGGGCGCCTGGCGCCTTTCAGCACGTCGAGTGCGCGCTTGACGGCGTCAGGCGCCGGGATCTGCGCTGGCGCAGGATCGATCACCTTCACCAGCGACTTGCGGCCGGCCTCGGCATTCATCACCTGACCAAACAGCTTGGCCGGCAGGTCGAGATAGACACCGCCCGGACGGCCCGACACGGCCGAACGGATCGCGCGCGCAAGTCCGATGCCGATATCCTGCGCATGCAGGATGCGATAGGCCGCCTTGCAGAGCGGCTTGGCGATGGCCAGCTGGTCCATCTCCTCGTAATCGCCCTGCTGAAGATCGACGATCTCGCGTTCCGACGAGCCCGACATCAGGATCATCGGGAAGCAATTCGTGGTCGCATGCGCCAAGGCGGTCAGGCCGTTCAGGAATCCGGGCGCCGACACGGTCAGACACACGCCGGGCTTTTTCGTCAGGAAGCCTGCAATCGATGCGGCATAGCCGGCATTCTGTTCGTGGCGGAAGGAGAGCACGCGTATCCCCTCGGCCTGCGCCATGCGGCCGAAATCGGTGATCGGAATACCCGGCACACCATAGATGGTGTCGAGCCCGTTGAGCTTGAGGGCATCGATCAGCAGGTTGAAGCCGTCGGTCAATTCCTCTTCGGCTTCCATTTTCTTGGCGACCGCAGCTTCGGCCATGGCTCGTCTCCCCTGTCTCTATTTCAGTCCGGTCCCGATCGCCTGCGTGCACAGGGCTCGCCATGACGGATTGCGGACGGGCTTCATCGTTTCAGTCCAGATAATCGGCATATTTCGCGACATGGTCGGCAAGGCCGAGTGCGTGGTCGCGAACCAGCGTTTCGGCGCGTGCGGTATCGCGGGCTTCCAGCGCCTCGATGATATTCATGTGATCGCGGATCGAGCGATCGACGCGATCCTGCTCCGCAATGGTCTTGCGGCGGATCATCCGCATATGGGTGAACAGGTTTTCGGCGAGATCGATCAGCACCGAATTTCCGCTCATGCGAATGATTGTCTGGTGGAATTCGATATTCACTTCGGAATATTCGTCGAGATGGGCGCGCAATTGCCCGTCCTCGAAGGTGGCGAACATCTGCCGCAGCGACGGCACGTCGGCCGGATCGCTTCTCTGCGTGATGAGACGTGCGGCCATGCTTTCCAAAGCGGCCCAGGCGGTGATCAGCTCGATCACTTCCTTCCGGGTCTTGCGCACCACATAGACACCGCGACGCGGCACCGAGCGCACGAACCCCTCGCGCTCGAGCTGAGCCATCGCCTCGCGCACCGGGGTACGGCTGATACCGAAATCCTGGGCGAGCTGGCGTTCGTCGAGCCGGATATCGCTGCGGCTGCGATAGATGTCCATCGACACTATGACGTTCTTGAGGGCCGCATAGGCCTTGTTCTTGAAGCTGAACGAGGTGTCGATCGGTTCGATCGCAAGGCGATGCGCAGCGCCGGCAACCGCCCGCGGCTCCGACGGTTCTGCGCCCAACGCCTTCCCGGTCTCCGAACTCATTCTGTCACCAATTTACGTCTGGTATACAATATTCCAGACACTCGGCCGTTGCAATCCCGGATGCTGCGAAAACAGCGGCCGGAGCCTTTTTCCACCTGCCTACCGACAAGGTCCAACGCCGGTCAGGCCGGCCGGGCCCGCAGCCGCGACATGCCGTGCTGGATGACCGACCAGAACAGAGCGATCAGCCCGAGCACCATGATGGTGCCGACCAGACCATTGGAGAAGAACACGCCGAGGCTGCCCTGCGAGGCGAGCAGCGACTGCCGGAAGGATTCCTCCGCCGCCCGGCCGAGCACGATGGCCAGCACCAGCGGCGCCAGCGGGTAGTTGGTCTTTTTCATCAGATAGCCGACGACGCCGAACACCATCATCATGACCACGTCGAAGGTAGAATTGTTGACCGTGTAAGCGCCAATCGCGCAGAGCACGATGATGACCGGTGCGATGATGCTGAAAGGAATGCGCAGGATCGCAGCCAGGAACGGCACACAGAAGAGAATAATGATCAGGCTGGCGATATTGCCCAGATACATGGAGGCGATCAGGCTCCAGACGAATTCTTTCTGCTCCACGAACAGCAGCGGTCCGGGTTGCAGGCCCCAGATCATCAGACCGCCGAGAAGAACGGCGGCGGTGGGCGATCCTGGGACGCCGAGCGAGAGCATCGGCAGCAGCGCCGAGGTGCCCGCGGCATTGTTTGCCACTTCCGGCGCGATCACGCCTTCGATCTCGCCTTTGCCGAAATTCTTGCCGTTCTTCGACACCCGCTTGGCAATGCCATAGCTCATGAACGACGCGGGCGTGGCACCGGCGGGCGTGATCCCCATCCAGCAGCCGATAAAACAGGAACGGATGATCATCGCCCAATGGCGCGGAAATTCGAGCCAGGTCTTGAGCACCACCTGCATGCGGATTCGGGCGGCGTCGCCTTTGAACCGAAGCCCCTCCTCCATTGTGAGCAGGATTTCGCCGATGCCGAACAGGCCGATCACCGCGATCAGGAAGTCAAAGCCGGTCAGCAATTCCGTGAATCCGAAGGTCAGCCGCAATTGCCCGGTGATGGCATCGAGGCCTACCGCGGGAAGCGCGAAGCCGATCATCATGGTGACGATGGTCTTGAAGGGCGGTTCCTTGCTCAGGCCCACGAAGCTGCAGAAGGCGAGGAAATAGACGGCGAATTTCTCCGCCGGACCGAATTGCAGGGCAAATCTCGCAACAAGGGGCGCCAGCAACGTGATCATGACCACGGCGAAGAAGGCTCCCACGAAGGACGAGGTGAAGGCTGCCGTCAGCGCTTCCGCTGCCTTGCCCTGACGCGCCATCGGATAGCCATCGAAAGTCGTCGCCACCGACCATGGCTCGCCTGGAATATTGAACAGGATCGAGGTGATCGCACCGCCGAACAGCGCACCCCAGTAGATACACGTCAGCATGATGATGGCCGACGAGGGGGACATCGAGAAGGTCAGCGGCAGAAGAATCGCCACGCCATTCGCGCCGCCAAGGCCCGGCAACACGCCGATGATCAGACCGAGGACCACCCCGATCACCATCAGCATGATGTTGTAGGGCTCCAGGACCGTTTGAAAGCCCTGAAAAAGGTTGGCGATTTCTTCCATCTCGTAATTCCCCCGTAAGCCCGCCGCTTATCGTTTGCTCATGTTGCGGCGTCGTTGCGCTTGCGTTTTCCGATCAATAGCCAAGCCAGGTTTCCAACGGACCCTTGGGCAATGCCACGAGGAACCAGCGTTCGAAAATGATGAAGGTCAGGAGCGGCATGGCGATCGCGAGGCCGAGCGTTTTCGCCCAGCTGTATTTGCCGAGCCAACGCATGAAGAGCCCGATCAGGATCGCGGACGCAACATAGATGCCGATATAGGGAATGACAAAGACATAGATGGTGGCCGGGACAAGGATCTTCGCCACATCGCGCAACTGGTGCCACTCGGCGAACAGGCCCGTGTAATCGGCCGTGCGAATGGTGTTGAACAGATTGATCAGGCTGCCGCCGACGATGATCAGGCCGACATAGAACGGGAAGAACCCGGCTTGTGGGCCTTCCAGGCCCCAGCCGATTCCAAGCAGCAAGGCGCCGTAGATCACGATCGCACCGAACACCAGCATGGCGAGCGCGACGCCGATTTCGACATAGTCGTGCGCCGGCCCACCGGCATGTTCCTGCGGATTGGACATCACAGCCTCAATGATTTTTGGAGCAGAGGCCGGCAGCAGCACGTCGCGCTGCCGGCCGAATTCGCCGATGAGTGTTATTGTCCGGCGAGGAAGCCGGCTTCCTTCATCAGCTCGCGGTGACGCTCTTCTTCCTTCGCCACCCACTTGGCGTATTCATCGCCGGTCATGAAGGTGGTATTGAAGGCGCCATTCTTCATCAGGTCTTTCCATTCGGGTGTTTCGCGCACCTTCTTGAACAGATCGACGTAGAAGTTGACCTGATCCTTGGTGGCGTTCGGACCCATGAAGATGCCGCGCAGCATCAGATATTCCATGTCGATGCCTTGCGACTTGCAGGTCGGAACATCCGCCCAGCTCTTGCCGTCGGCAATCACATCCTTGTAGCTCATCGGCTGCCCGTCGAAGACGCAGAGCGGGCGCACCTTGCCGCCACGCCATTGCGCTACGGCCTCGATCGGATTGTTGACGGTGGAATTCACATGGCCGCCGACCAATTGCACTGCAACCTCACCGCCCCCACGATAGGGGATGTAGGTGAACTTGGCTCCGGTCGCCTTTTCCATGGCGACCGTGATGATCTGGTCTTCCTGCTTGGAGCCCGTGCCGCCCATCTTCATGGAGCCGGGAGGCGCCGCCTTCACGGCGTCGACATATTCCTTGACGGTCTTGTAGGGCGTATCCGCGCCGACCCACAGCACGAACTCGTCGAGCGCGAGCATAGCAACTGGCGTCAGATCCTTCCAATTAAAGGGTATGCCGGTGGCCAGCGGTGTCGTGAACAGGTTTGACAGGGTGATGATGATCTTGTGCGGGTTGTTGCGCGCACCTTTGACGTCGAGAAAGCCTTCGCCGCCCGCGCCGCCGGCCTTGTTGATGACCACCATCGGCTGCTTCATCAGATTATGCTTGGTCACGATCCCCTGGATCGTGCGTGCCATCTGATCGGCGCCGCCGCCGGTGCCTGCAGGAACAATAAACTCAACCGGGCGCGTCGGCTCCCAGGCCGCCTGGGCCGGCATTGCGAGCACGCTTGCACAGATCGCTGCAAGCGCCCCCCCTGCAACACGCGTTGCTAATCTCGTCATTGGCGTCGTCTCCCATATCACTGTGTCGGACCGGTCTTTGCCGGCTTGGACAGCGTTGCCACAACTTGCATTGGTCAACATGCGACAAATTCGCGTGTGCTGACTGCAATCGCAGAAATAGCAGGCTACTCAGTTTGATCGTCGGTTGAAAAGAGAATTATTCATAATAACGTCGACGTTGTTTCAGTGAAGGACATTGATTTTGCGAAGTTATTTCAGCGTGCATTGCACCAATTCGTCGCTGCATTGCCGCAACGGCGCGAATTGTGGTGTTGTTAAGCGCAGCGATCAGATCAAGAAAGGGGTTAACGCACGCGCATAGACGTCCGGCGGCTGCGAACCCCAGCGGTCGAGGACATTGCTCCTGGAATCGAATGGCCAGTTGCCCGGCTGGTGACCTTCGTCATCTTCAATGCGGGTGAGACCGAACGACGCTTCCACGACGCAATCATTCGGGTCGAGATAATACGAGAAGAGGTTGTTGCCCGGCCCGTGCCGTCCGATTCCCCACAACAAGCCGCGACCTTTTTCCACCAGCGCATCGGCAATCCCCGCGAGGTCGTAAAGCGTATGCGCATCGAAGGCATAATGATGCAGGCCGCTCCCCGGCCCGCAGGCAAACGTATGATGATAGCCATCGGCCGCACGGTACCAGGCACGCTCGTAGTTCGTCGTGCGGTCTGAAAGCTTCATGCCGAGGACTCCTACGACCAGATCGTGAAGGCCCTGCGGATCGCTGGCACGCAAGTTTACATGCTCAAGCCGCCGCACGCGCTTTCCGTTCGCCCTTTCGGCGCCCACCTGTTCGCGCGCGATGGCCGTGTGGACTTCGAAGACCGGGCCGAACGGCGTTGCAAAACGCACCGCACGCTTGACCCGCGGCAGAAGCGGCCGGTCGCTGAGAATGTTGAGACCTTCGGACTGGACGCGACGCTGAACCTCGTCGACCGCACCCTCGTCCATCGCTTCCAGGCCGACGGCGCGAATACCGCGTCTCCGGTCGCGCAGATAAGCCACTTCGCAATGGCGCGCATTTGATGACACATAGACGTAATCGTCGCCGCGATTGGTTTCGTGAACGCCGGTAATGTCACAGAGGTCGCACGCGGAGCGCTCCGGTTCCGGCGTCGCGATTGCCAAATAGCCCATCTGGCGGATGAGATGCATTGTCGGCCACCTGCGGACCGATCATGCCCCGCACTAGGGGCGCGGTAAAGCCTGGCTCTCCTGCTGCGCGCTGAGATCCTTGCGGACCGCCAGCAGGACATTGGATTCGTTCGGACGCCAGCGATAGCCCATGCCGAAATCCAGCGGCTTGACCGGTCCCTTGCGGTAGATCTGGTCAAGCCGCGCCTGGTGGCGGCCAGGGAAGATTGCAATCGGGCCGAGATAGCGGCCGAACGGTTGCAGCGTCCATTGGTCGGCCTTCAGGTAGTTCACCGGGATGCCGGAATCGTCCTGAACGATCTGCTGGCTCTTGCTGATGACAAAATCGCGGACCTGCGAAAAGGAACCGCTATGCGGCAGATAGGAAGCACTTTTGAACATCCCGTCTCCCATGCCGAGGCTTTCGCAGAATTTCAGAAAGCCGGATTGCTTCACCCCGGAATCGGACACATCGGTGCTGAAATAATAGATGGTCTGTTCGGGCTGCCCGTCCTTGCCGCCAAGCACGATGCGTGCGCCCTGCACCCCTTTTTTCGGTGCGTTGCCCGCATCGGGCGTAACCTTGCCCTCGTTATCGAGCGTGATCAGACTGACATCGCTGACCGTCTTGCCGGCGCGGGCGGCATACACCAGGATAATCGGCAAGGTCCCCGACAGCACGGTTTCCCGCAGCTGACTTTTCATGTTCTTGGTGATGAAGAAGCTGAGCGAGATCGACGAATTCATCGACGACCGCAGGCCGGACAATGCCTGCCGGGTCTTCTCGTTGATATCGGGGACGCGTCCGACTGGTTCGAGCCCGCTCAGGACATAGGTGCTGGCGTTCGGGAAGAAGGCCTCGGCGTAAAGAAAATCCGGTCCGCTGAACATGTAATAGAGCGGCGCAGGGCGCGTCTTGAGATTGGCCGCGGACCAGGACCGGATTTTCGACAACCGCTTGGCATCGAGTTCGCGCCAGGAGGCATCGAACGCTCGGGCATGCAATTGCCATGCACCGTCCTTGGTGAATTTTTGCAGCGGCGACGTCTCGGCTGGAGGGAGACCCGCCAGATATCGTGCGGTATCGTTGACGCTCGCGGCTTCCGGTTTGCCGGTGGCCAAGGCGGGCACGGCAGCCGGCAGAGTCAGACAGGCAAGGAGAAGAGCGGAAGAGAGACAGCGTGCGAGATGCAACATGACGGTTTGGGGCCTAAGGTCGAAATGGCGCGGGACGACTCGCGTGAAAGCAATGGCCGGCAGGCGCAAGACAGCCGGTAGCCGGACGTATCGACTTCACCGGCTCACGACCATTTTGCGGACGTGATTCATATTTACCGGATGCGCGGTTTGATTCGATAGCTAAAGCATCCGCTTCGGATCGGTGCCACAGAATTCGGCGCAATGGTGTGGTGAGTTTTCAGCGCGTCGCCCATTTTTTGACCGCGGAGTTGTGCGTGAAAGCCAGCGGCCTGAACGCATTGACAGGATTGATGGTCGCAAGCCTGATCGCAGCGGCCATTCTGTCTTTCGAACACGGCATGATTTCGACAGCCGGCGCTGCCGAGGAGGATGACACCGTGGGGATCGAAACCCCGGCCGATGTCTCGGACTCCATTCCGTTACCGCGTGCGCGCCCGGCGATCCGAAAGCCGCGGCCGCGGCTGTCCGACTTTGCGGGCCGCACGGAGATCATGGAATTCGAATCCGCACCCTATCCCTATGACGGGACCAATCCGGCGACGGGCAAGCCGTTCTTCGATGTATTTTTCGAGGGACGCTTCGGGCGGCGCGGCGCACGCGGTCAGGTCTATTGGGAGAACGAGACATATGTCGATCCGCGCGTGCTGCTGCATATCCCGAAAGGGTTCGACATCCGCAAGCCGGCGGTGATCGTCGTATTCTTTCACGGACATGGCGCCAGGATTGACCGCGATGTGCGCGATCGCCAGCAGGTGGCGGCGCAGATCACACGCGCGGATGCCAATGCGGTGCTGGTCGCGCCGCAATTTGCGGTCGCGGCCGCGGATTCGTCGCCGGGAGCCTTCTGGGAGCCAGGTTTTTTCGACGAATTCCTTCGTGAGGCCGGCGAACAATTCGCGCTGATGCTGGGGCAGCCGCGCGCCGCGCGGACCTTCTTCAAGCTGCCGGTGATCTTTGTCAGCTATAGCGGCGGCTATGTACCGACCGCCTGGGCGATGCGGCTTGCGCATATGGACGGACGGTTGAAGGGAATTGTACTTCTGGATTCGCTCTACGGCGAACTCGACCAGTTCGAAAACTGGATCTTGAAGAACCGCCGCGGATTCTTCATCAGTGGCTATCTGGGTTCCACACGCGCCCGCAATCTCGAATTGCAGCGCAGGCTTACTGACAAGAAGATCCCGCTTGCACGCAGCCTCGATGGCAATATCCAGCCTGGCAGTGTCGTCTTTATCGCCGGCAATCCGGAAGAGACCCATCGCGACTATGTCACGCAAGCCTGGACCGCAGAGCCGGTCGCCGACATTCTCAACCGGCTGCCGGAGTTTCATCAGTAAGGCGGCCGAGACGCGGGACCGGCAATTTTCCGATCCCGCACAAGGTCACACTGCGTAACGCAGGATGGCGGCGAGCGGTTTGCCGCGCGGGATGTCGTCCTTGCGCACGGCATAGACACGGCCACCGGCCCCGATCACGCGCCGCGCAATCTCATCGACCACATCGTAGCTGTCGGCGGAGGCCTTGTCCGCGAGCGTCAGCGTGCCTTTATCATCGATCGCGCCAGGGATGGCCTCGTCGATATCGACCAGAATCGAATCCACCGCACCGAACGTCGCGGCGCGCGCGGCGTCGCCAAGATCGGTCGCAACCCGGCCCTGGCTGTCGCGCGCTTCGAACAGCTCCACCCATTCCGCAATCTGCGCGGCATAGAGCGCATCGAGTACGCCACGGGCACTTTCGGCGAGGTTCGCATCGGTGACGCGGTCGGGACTGCCGTCGATGACATCCGGCGCAAGCTCGGGATAGCTGTTCACCGAACGATAGATGGAGGCCAGCCTGCTGTCCGATGCCAGCACCAGCGGCAATGCGCCGCCTGACAGGAGCGGACGCAAGGCCTGATCGACCTTGCGTGCGAACTGGCGCAACCGCACGTTCTGGCCTTCGGTCCCGGTGATGCGCCCGCTCGGCGAGCGGTCGTTCAGCGTCGACTTGCCGACCGCACTGGCGGCGTCCTTCGGCAGGCCATCCACCTTCACCTCGGCCGGCGGCAGTTCGGCCAGCACCTCGACGAGACGCACCGCGTTTTCGGACAGCGCCAGCAGATAGGCCGCGTTAGGAAAAGTGGTTGCACGCAGCAGCGGCTTGAGGTGGAAGCGATCGGACACGGCTGTCATCGGCTGCAGGGCATTCGGCAGCCGGAACGTGCGCATGTTGTCGGGCGTGACCAGGATGCCAAGACTGCGCGCCTGGAAACGCCAGAATTCATCATCGTCGGTCAGGTCGTCGATGTGCTCAGCCACGGCTGCGACGCGCCGTTTGTCGGCACCGGCCGATTCAAGCTGGGCGATCGCTTCCTTGGACAAATTCTTCAATTCAATCCGATCCGCTCCGGCATCCTGACTGAGCGGCGTGGTACCGAGATAGATCGAAACGCAGATGTCCTCGCGAACGCCCGACAGATCGGCGAGATCGGCAGACGTGGGGATATCGACATAGAGCATCGGGGCACCTGGTTGTGTGGGTGAGAACGACGTCGAAGCTGGCCTTAAGTCTGCGACCCGATCAAAGCAATCGGCCGCCGCAACGCCGGATTGCGGCATGGAGGCGCAGGAGAAATCGGAAGCAATGGAAGGCGAATGCAGTATGCAAAGAGGGGCCACGGAACGAAAGCCGCGATTGTCCGCGACGTCGAGGCCGGAAATCAGCCGGGGAGACACCTGCCAACAAAAAAAAACCCGCCGGCCGATAGCCGACGGGTCTTTCCATTTGGTTGCGGGGGCTGGATTTGAACCAGCGACCTTCAGGTTATGAGCCTGACGAGCTACCGGGCTGCTCCACCCCGCGTTAATCCTCTGCCGTTGTGAAGAGCCCGGTCCTTACGATCGGCGGCCTTGCTTGCGCTTCGGCCTGTGGCTGCTCCACCCCGCGTCAAATCCTTCGGCTTTTCGGCCAACCGATTGTCGTCTGTCGAGAACAACCCCACACGACAAAGCCGCCGCGATCGCGGCGGCTCCATCAGATCCGGAAATGTCATCGTGTCGAGGGGGGATATCCGTCCTTTGCAGGCCTGGCAGTGACCTACTCTTCAAAGTCTTGAGACTTAGTACCATTGGCGCGGGAGAGTTTAACGGCCGAGTTCGGAATGGGATCGGGTTCAGGCTCTCCGCCAAAACCACCAGGCCGGCGAAAGACGGATTGTGTGAGAAGTAAAGGCTGGTCGTTGACCAATATTCCATCAACGCACTCTCAACGAGCGCGCCAAATGATGGGCATTGAAGACAAGAGCAATCAAGCCAATCGAGCGATTAGTACCGGTAAGCTCAACGCATTGCTGCGCTTACACACCCGGCCTATCAACGTGGTGGTCTTCCACGACTCTCAAGGGAGTTCTCGTTTTGAGGTGGGTTTCCCGCTTAGATGCTTTCAGCGGTTATCCCGTCCGTACATAGCTACCCTGCACTGCGGCTGGCGCCACAACAGGTCCACCAGAGGTACGTTCACCCCGGTCCTCTCGTACTAGGGGCAAATCCTCTCAAAACTCCTACACCCACGGCAGATAGGGACCGAACTGTCTCACGACGTTCTGAACCCAGCTCACGTACCACTTTAATCGGCGAACAGCCGAACCCTTGGGACCTGCTCCAGCCCCAGGATGTGATGAGCCGA
>JAEVZN010000022.1 GCA_023392205.1 Pseudomonadota bacterium | reverse complement strand
CATCGTCTTCTGGATGAACCTGATCCAGTTTCCGATCGGCCTTGCCGGCAGCGATCCGTCCGCTTTCCTGCAGATCGAACCCTCGCAGATCGCGCCGCTGATCGGCGTCGGCGCCTCCGGGCTGGCGGCACATTTCTGCATGGCCAAAGCCTTCCGCTATGGCGATGCCAGTGTGGTGATCCCGCTCGATTTCCTGCGCGTGCCGCTGATCGCGATTGTAGGATGGGTTTTTTTCAACGAATCGGTCGATGCGCTGGTTTTCGTCGGGGCCTTCATCATCCTGGCGGGAATCCTCTGGAACCTGCGCGCGGAAGCGCGCTCGTCTTCGCAAACCATTGCGCTGCCTGACGATCAGGGCCTGCCCGAGAAGACGCAATAAGTCGCAGGCCGCGACGGTTTGCACACGGCTTTGCGGTTTGATAACCATCCCCGCGCCTCAATCCTTGGGCAGACATCGGGGCGTGTTCCGCAGGACAATCTTATGAGACCAGCGCGCCTTTGCAGCCTTGCCCTCTTTTTGGCCTTCGCCAGCCAGGCCTCCGCACAATCATACCCGCCGCCCGGCGCCACCCTCAGTGCGCGCGATCAGGTGTGTCAGCGGCTGGAAACGCAGCTCGGCATGATCGACCGGTCCGGCGGCGATCCCTCGCGCGTCGATCAGGCCCGTCGCCTGGAAGAGACCATGGGCCGCCAGCAGGCCGATCTCGACCGCCTGAGCTCGCAGGCGCGCCGTCAGGGCTGCGACGCGATGGGTTTCTTCCAGATGTTCGGTGGGCAGCGGTCGGAGCAATGCGGCGCCCTCAACAATCAGATCCAGAATCTGCGTGCCAACCTTGCCCGCTCGCAGGGCGATTTGCAGCGCCTGCAGGGCGCGGGCGCGAGCTACGAGCGCGATAATCAACGCCGGGCGATCCTGACCGCGCTGTCCCAGAACGATTGCGGACCGCAATACCGGCAGGCCGCGGCGCAGCCGCGCAACTTCTTCGAACAATTGTTCGGGGGACCGGGCTCCATCGTCGCTCCGGAGCAGGACACAGGCATTCCGGGCGGTGGCTACCGGACGGTGTGTGTGCGGACCTGTGACGGCTATTTCTTCCCGATTTCATTCTCCACCTCGCCGGAGCGTTTCCACGACGACGAGATGACCTGCCAGCGCATGTGTCCTGCCGCCGAAGTTGTCCTATTCTCACACCGCAATCCGGGTGAGGACATGCGTCAGGCTGTATCCACAGGGGGGCGCCTCTACACCGAAATGCCGAACGCGTTCAAATATCGCACGGAATGGAACAATTCCTGTCAGTGCAAGGCAGCTGGCGAAAGCTGGGCGACTGCGGTGAAGGACGATCCCGCCGTTCAATCCGCAATCCAGCGCGGCGATATTCTGGTGACGGAAGAGCGCGCCCGGCAAATGTCGGCGCCACGCGATGCCAAGGGGCGGCCGGTCGTGCCGCAGCGGAGCGGACAACCCGGTGCAAATCCCGAGCCGGCCGCTGCCGAAGTCCCGGCCGATCCTGATGCACCAAAGCGGCCGGTCCGGTCTGTCGGTCCGAAATTCCTGTCCGAATAATCAGACATCGATCGAATCGGACCTGGCCGGGACGCCGTTGACCAGCGAAGCGTCCGGTACCGGTAGCGGCGTGCCCGGATCACGGAACTTGTTGGTGATCGGATAGCGGCGGTCGCGGCCGAAATTGCGCAGGGTCACCTTCACGCCGGGCGCGGCCTGCCGCCTCTTGTATTCGGCAATGTTGAGCATGCGCTCGACCTTCAGGACGGTTTCGAGGTCGAACCCGGCTGCGGCAATGGCGGCGGCTGGCTCTTCGCGCTCCACCAGCCGTTCGAGGATGGCGTCCAGCACGTCATAGGGTGGCAGCGAATCCTGATCGGTCTGGTTCTCGCGCAATTCGGCGGTCGGCGGCCGGGTGATGATATTTTCGGGGACCACGACACCGTCGGGTCCCAATGCGAAATCCGGCTTCCAGCGATTGCGCAGCCGCGACAGCCGGTACACTTCGCTCTTGTACAGATCCTTGAGCGGATTGAAGCCGCCATTCAAGTCGCCATACAGCGTCGCGTAGCCGACAGACATTTCCGATTTGTTGCCCGTAGTGACGACCATCAGGCCGAACTTGTTGGAGATGGCCATCACCAGCGTGCCGCGCGCGCGCGCCTGAAGGTTTTCTTCCGTGACGTCCCGCGGCAATCCGGAAAAGAGCGGCTGCAAAACTGTATCGAAGCCATCGATACTGGGCGCGATCGGCAGGATATCGTAGCGAATGCCGAGCGCTTTCGCTGCTGCGGCCGCATCGTCCAGCGATTCCTGCGAGGTGAATTTGTAGGGCAGCATGACACTACGCACGCGGTCGGCCCCCATTGCATCGACCGACATGGCCGCACACAGGGCCGAATCCACCCCACCTGACAGGCCAAAGACCACACCGGGAAATCCGTTCTTGTTAACGTAGTCGCGAAGCCCCAGAACGCAGGCGCTGTAGTCGGCCTCCCCGCTCTCAAGCAGCGCGGAACGTGGCCCCTCACTGCAGACCCAGCCGTCCGCCGTCCGCGACCATTGCGTTGTGACGACGCATTCGGAAAAGCCCGGAAGCTGCACCGCCAATGACGCATCGCCATTGAGCACGAAAGACGCACCTTCGAACACCAGTTCGTCCTGACCGCCGACCTGATTGACATACATCAGCGGCAAGCCGGTCTCGGTGACGCGGGCCACCGCAACCGAAAGCCGCTGGTCCACGACCCCGCGCCGATAGGGCGATCCGTTCGGCACCAGCAGGATTTCGCCACCGGTTTCGGCAATGCATTCGACCGGCTCGGGCCCCCAGATATCCTCACAGACCGGGATGCCGATGCGCACGCCGCGAAAATTCACAGGACCGGGCATCGGACCGACCGCGAAGACGCGCTTCTCGTCAAACACCCCGTAATTCGGCAAATCCACCTTGAAGCGCAATGCCGAGATCCGCCCGCCATCGAGCAATGCCACCGCATTGTAGAGCTTGCCCCCCTCGGCCCAGGGCGTCCCGACAATCACCGCCGGACCGCCCTGCCCGGTCTCACGCGCAAGATCCTCGACAGCGCTGCGGCAGGCCGCCTGGAAAGCCGGCTTGAGCACAAGATCTTCCGGCGGGTATCCGGCAATGAACAATTCCGGGAACAGGATCAGGTCGGCGTCGGGCGCAGCTTTGCGCGCGGCGCGCACCTTGTCCGCATTGCCGGCGACATCGCCGACAACCGGGTTGAGCTGCGCCATTGCGATGGAAAGCGTATCGACGGGACGTGCGTTCATGGCCATCATCTAGCGCGGAGGGCGCGCGTCCCGCAATGCGGTCAGGACAGGAAGGCGACTGCGCGGTCCCACAGGGCCACCAGCCATACAAGGCCCGCCAGCAGCAGCGTGACGCCCACAGCAGCCGAGCCCAGATCCTTGACGCGGCCGATGAGCGGATCCTGCTCCAGCGTGACACGATCGGCGAGCTTTTCGATGGCCGTGTTGAGCAACTCGACAATCAGCAGGGCCAGTACCACGCCAACAAGCAGAACAAAGGTCCATCTGTCCGATGCAATCACAAACGCCAGCGGCACAGCCAGCGCGAGCACGATCAGTTCCTGGCGGAACGCCGCTTCTGTTGCTGCGGCCGCGCGAAGACCATTCAAGGTGTTGATGGTTGCTCGGATGATCCGTCGCACAAGCGGGCGCTTTGTCCAGATAGGCGGGTGAGTTTACCGGCGCGATACGCAGACTGGTTGGGGTCGCGCGCCGTCTCTTCCGCAAGCCGTGTTGCGGTCATTCGCGATCGCGCGCGTGACCTGCACGCCCGCGATCGCAAATGCTGCCGTGACCCGCTTTTGTCTGTTGGCCACGTAATGCCCCCCTGGCATGTCGGTGACGTCGGCCTTTCTGGCCATATCGCCGCCGTTTGATGAGACCAATTTGACTCAAACTGCTTTCAAAACATTACCGCGCGAGAAGGCGCGCCAGAGCGAGCTGCGCTCAGCGTTAACACAGAGCAAACCGCCTTGCCCCGCATGCGCGAGCCTAGAGGCCCGCGACCTGCGGCATGGGCGCAAGCACGGCCTGCTCCTTCTTGAGCAGCTCGGCGACCAGAAACGCCATGTCGATGGACTGCTCCGCATTTAGCCGCGGATCGCAGAACGTGTGATAGCGATCGTTGAGCTCGGCATCGCTGATCGCACGCGCACCACCGGTGCATTCGGTGACGTTCTGTCCGGTCATCTCAAGATGTACGCCGCCGGCATAGGTCCCTTCCGCCGCATGCACGGCGAAAAAGTCCTTCACCTCATTGAGAATGCGATCGAACGGACGCGTCTTGTAGCCTGACACGGAGCTGATCGTGTTGCCGTGCATCGGAGCGCAGGACCACACGACCTGCCTGCCTTCCCGCTGCACGGCGCGGATCAGCGCCGGCAGATGCTCGCCGACCTTTTCGCTGCCGAAGCGGCCGATCAGCGTCAGCCGCCCGGGCTCGTTTTCGGGATTGAGGATGTCGATCAGCCGCAGCAATTCATCCGGCTTCAGCGATGGACCGCATTTCAGGCCGATCGGATTCTTGATGCCGCGGCAATATTCGACATGCGCGTGATCCGGCTGACGTGTGCGGTCGCCGATCCACACCATATGGCCCGAGGTGCAATACCAGTCGCCGCTTGTCGAATCGATGCGGGTCATCGCTTCTTCGAAGCCGAGGAGAAGCGCCTCGTGACTGGTATAGAGATCGGTCGTGCGCAACTCAGTCTGGCTCTCAAGATCGAGACCGCAGGCACGCATGAAGCCGAGTGCCTCGGAAATACGGTCGGCCAGTTCCTGATAACGGCGGGCCTGCGGCGAGTCCTTCACGAAGCCCAGCATCCATTGATGCACGGTCGCGAGATTGGCGTAGCCGCCATGCGCGAAGGCGCGCAGCAGATTGAGCGTCGCCGCCGACTGGCGATAGGCCTCGATCTGGCGGCGCGGATCGGGGATACGCGCTTCGGGGGTGAAATCGTTGCCGTTGACAATATCGCCGCGATAGCTCGGCAATTCCACATCGCCTCGCTTCTCGGTCGGCGAAGAGCGCGGCTTGGCGAATTGTCCGGCAATGCGGCCGACCTTGACGACCGGCGAACGGCCGGCAAACGTCAGCACCACCGCCATCTGGAGGAAGACACGGAAAAAATCGCGGATGTTGTTGGGGCCATGCTCGGCAAAGCTCTCGGCGCAATCGCCGCCCTGCAGCAGGAAAGCCTCTCCCGCGCAGACCCGTGCAAGCTGCTTCTTCAGGTTGCGCGCCTCACCTGCAAAAACCAGCGGCGGAAAGCTTGCAAGCTGCTTCTCCACGGCCGCGAGCGCAGCCTGATCCGGGTATTCCGGCACCTGCAAAACGGGTTTCGCGCGCCAGCTTTCCGGCGTCCAGCGTTCGGGCATGATCGTTACTCCTGCGGCCGAAAATCCAGTCCTGACCGCCAATGGCGGCGTTATAGCCTTGCCCGGCCGCACAGGCCAATGTCTCAGGGAGCCCCCAGTCTAGCCGCCTAGCGGCTGCCGAGATAGCGGAACAGCGTTTCGTCCCACCAGCCGCTTTTGGTGGCGTTCAGAATTGCCACATTCAGCGGCTTTCGCAGCGGGGAATTGGCCGGCAGCGCGAAAGCATAATTCTGCGGATCGAAGCTCGTTTCCAGAAGCTGCACCGACGAGCGGAAATCCCGGTTGACGATCCAGGCCAGCAGCGGACGATCGTAAACAAAGGCGTCGATCTCCCCCGCCCGCAGGGCCTGCAGGCCGTCGCGGGCTGACGGATAGGCGGTGAAGGTCGTCCGGATGCGGGCCAGCGCGTCCTCGGTCGAACTGCCGGCCACCGCGCCCTTCACGGCGCGCAGGACGATGTCGACCAGCTCCTCGGCGCGCTCGACGAAATCGGTGTGCGGGAACTCCTTGAAGCAGATGCTGACATTCGCGTTGGCGACGCGCTTTCTCGTCAGGTGGCTGTGTGGGTCGTACTCGACGCCGATCGGCACGGTCGGTCCGACCATCGCGCGCACCCGCTCCAGCAGGTCGCCCTCGCAGTCGTCATAGCCGTAGGCGACCATGGCGCCATGAAGGCCGAGCACCACGCCATCGACCGGCAGGGCCGTCTTGAGCTGACCCAGGATCTCGTCGCGCATCGCCTCGTACGCCGCCTTGGCGACGGTGCCTGCCGGCTCCGCCCAGAAGCACGAGCCCTCGATCAGCGTCCAGCCCTCGTCCTTCGCGCGGCGGCGGCCGACCCAAAGCGGTCCGGTGCAGAGCGTCGCGGTCGCCGGATGCTGGCCGGGCGGGAAATAGGTGTTCTCCTTGAAGCTGGCGAGCGACGTCGGGATGGGGGAGAAGGTGTTGGTCTCGGT
>JAEVZN010000502.1 GCA_023392205.1 Pseudomonadota bacterium | reverse complement strand
ACAATGGCCAGGGCTGCGACGATGGCCCCACCCAGATATGCAAAGGCAATTGCAAGAGCACGGAGGACTCTGTGAAGCGATCTCATTCCGGACGCCCCCTCTGGCAACATCACTCACAATGCTCGATCATCAAATGCCCTCATCAGAGCTCTACAGTTTTGCGTGAAGTGGTCTTCGCCGGCGGCTTAACGCTGGACATGGCGTTGCGCTCATTTGAATTACTATATTCCGAGAGCGTGGTTCGATAGCTGACATTTCTGCATCAACTTATGACGCCGTTGATATAAGTTCGGTGTGTTCGGCCTCTCGTTGCTGCAAGGCTGTGCAGATGTCCATGAATTGTGCTTCGACTTGAATCGCAGCGCTTTTGCTGCGGCGTCTGCGACATCATTACCCAGAGAGTGCCCCCCATGCTGCGGCGTGAGAGTGCTCGATGCAACCATAAGACAGACCGATGGCGAACACCTCGCTCACCTCTCGGCTTCTTTTGACCGGGACTAGAAGCCGATCTCGGGCTTTTCGCCGGAATAGACATAGTCCTTGCCCGGCTTGTTCTGAGCGGCGGCCTCCAGTTCACGATCGAACAGACGGCGCATTCGAACAATGCAGATATCTGTCCGGCCGAGATGCTCCAGACTTCGGTCGGCGATCCAGCCCTGTCCACCCTGAGCAACGGCATCTTCGATCAGGAGAAAACGCGGGTGGTCCCGGAAATCTTCCAGCACCGCCTTGCCGTCGAGAATCTCGCGGGCGATATCCGGGATCTTCCTGGCAGCCTTGATGCGCGCATCGTTCTGCTCGGCGGCCTTGTTATAGGCAGGGAGCTCGTCCTCGGACACCTGTGCAAACTGGGTCATAAAGAGAATATGGTTTTCGTCGTCTGTCGGAACCAGCGTGAGGTAGGAATCGCGCCATCCGCCTATCGGGAGTCCACCAAAAGGCGGGATAATGATGCGCATCGTGTTGGGAAAGAGATAGAAGGTCGAGCGCCGCTTGCCTTCCCCGACACGGCTATAGCGAACCATGCCGAAAGGCATCTCTTCCGCCCATGTTTCCGGGATGCGGACCTGGTCGCGACCGAGGGCGTTGTGCGAACCGCTGGGGCTGTGAACGAAAGACAGGTGCGCCTCGTCGGCCTGGTTCTCATAGGTTTGAAACCAGTTGCACGGAAAGTCTTCCATCATATTCTCTACGACGCCCGTGCCCTCGAAGTTCGGAAAGGGAGGGAATGCGGGTGGCTCGCCAGAACCGAAATAGGCGTAGATCAGGCCGAGATGCTCGCGCGTAGGGTAGGCCGCGATGCGCACGCCGGGGGCTGGCCCTGGTGGCACTTCGCCGGGTCGCTCGACGCACTGTCCATCGCCGTCAAATGTCCAGCCGTGATAGAAGCAGCGGATACAATCGCCGCGCACCCAGCCGGTCGACAATTGGGTATTCCTGTGAGCGCAACGGTGATCGACCACAAAGGCGGTGCCCGACTCGCCACGATAAAGCGTGAACTTCTCACCCATGATCAGGATCGGACGGGCCGTTCCGCGCGCCAATTCCTTGGACATGTAGACCGGCTGCCAGAATTTGCGCAGAAACGTCCCGCCAACTGTGCCGGGACCGGCAAGCGCGTAATCCATGCTCTTTTGCTTCATCTGGCCCGATCGCGCGTTCATTCCCGTCTCCGCAATTCGAATGTCGTAAGAGCGACGGATATCTCCGTCACATCTCTCGTTTAGAAAAATTATAGAGATAACTTGGATCGCGCCAAGCGGCCGGTCGCTGACTTTTTCGCAGCGATTAATATCGGAACCAATATGAATGCAGGATTCGCGATCCTTTGACGATCGCGTTCCCGGCGCCGACAAAGTCGATTTATGATTTTGAAATCAGTGTCTTCATTCGACTTGTCTTGACCGGATTTTTTGCCCTTGCTTTGGCGGTCACCGTCTTCAAACAATTGATGAACAGCGTTTCCGCCACTCCAATCTTGCGCGAACGCAGCCGCGCAACACACACGGCCCAAGACGACAATTCGTCTGTAATAGGAAGGCAGCGAACCAGATTCGCTTCCCGCTCAAGCCACCTTGCCAACGCCGTCGGCAAGGCCGTCACCATGTGCGCATCTCGCACGAGGCTAATAATGTAATGCAGTTCCAGCGCTTCGACGATGACCGGGCTCCTGCCTTCCGAATGGATCAGGAGATTGCGCTCTACGGCGCGCCGCGTCGAAGTCTCGACCGGCATGAGGACCCACCGCTCGCCGGTCAGATCCGCCCAATCCACTCTTTTCCGGCGCGTCAAAGGATGTCCAGGAGCCGCAACAACGACGACATTGTCGCTGTAAAGCGCTTCGACGATCAGCTCCTCATTGCTGAATTGCCTGATATCGAAATGCGTAATGACCATCTCGCAACGACCATTGATCATGTCTGTGATCAGGCTGTCAGCGAAATTACTTCGTAGCCGTATGGTCAGCTTGGGCGCCTGCTCGGTTGCGAGCATGACCGCTTCCGCCAACAGGGCAGGCGAGAAGGCTCCCATCATGCCCACATTGAGTGTACCGCCGATGCCCCGCGACAATGCGTCGACATCGGCCTCGGCACGGTCGATCTGGCCGAGTATCTGCTCTGCATGCCAGATAAGCGTTTGTCCAAGCGATGTCGGGATAACCCGGCGCGTCGTCCGCTCGAACAGCCGCGCCCCGAGCAGTTCCTCGACCTCGCTCAATCCGCGAGAAATGGCGGATTGCGACGTATGTAGGATCGCCGCGCTGCGGCTGATGCTGAGCTCACGACCAAGCGTCTCAATCATCCGGAAGTGCCGAACAGTTAGTTTTTGCTTGTACTTCACAGGTCTGTCCTGCCGAAAATCTGCTGCGGCGATCTAACGCCCGGCTCGCGATCCGATACATATCACAGTCGATATGTATCTTTGTGAAAATGTCAAATCGCGCGGGTCTTCATTGTCAGTCCCTCCGACCTATACTTGGCAGGCGCTTGATGATGCGCCCCTTCACGAATATCAGCGCATGAGATCTATGGACGAAATGGACGATCTCCCGACCGCGGTGCCGGCCCCGACGCCCCCTCTCTTC
The DNA here is from genome assembly GCA_023392205.1 of Pseudomonadota bacterium. GTDB lineage: Bacteria > Pseudomonadota > Alphaproteobacteria > Rhizobiales > Xanthobacteraceae > Pseudorhodoplanes. The sequence continues at coordinate 2,208 of JAEVZN010000502.1, read as the reverse complement.
GACGTGACCGTCGGAGAGATCCGCCAGCAGGCGGTTGATGTCACCTCGTTCGAACTCGTCGAGAAAGGCGGGGAGTCACTTCCTGCTTTCACCGCGGGCGCCCATATCGACCTTCACCTGCCGGGCGGGATGATTCGGAGCTATTCGCTTCTCAACGAGCAGAGCGACAGGCACCGTTATGTGATTGCTGTTCGCAAGGAAACCAGCGGGCGCGGCGGCTCACTCTTCATGCACAACCGGATGTCGCCGGGGAGCCGTGTCACCATCAGTGAGCCGAAAAATCATTTCCCTCTTGTGGAAGACGCCCCGCACGTCCTGTTCATCGCTGGCGGCATTGGCATCACTCCAATCTGGAGCATGGTTCAGCGGCTGGAAAAGTTGGGGCGGTCCTGGACGCTTCATTATTGCGTCCGTACGCGCGAGCATGCCGCCTTCTACAATGAACTTATGTCCCTGCAAACGGACAGCCCGCGCATCCATTTTCATTTCGATGGGGGGCGGCCGGAGCTTGGTATCAGTATGGAATCCGTGATTGCGCAGGCGCAGAATGACGCGCATCTTTACTGCTGTGGGCCGTCAGGAATGCTGGCGTCATTTCAGCAGTGCACGGCAAACTTGCCCGCAAGCCAAATTCACACCGAATATTTTTCAGGCGCCATCTCGCACGCCGAGCTGGGCGGCTTTCAGATTGAACTGGCGCGCTCAGGCAAGACGCTTACGATCGAGCGCGGTCAGAGCATTCTCGATGCGATCGTCCTTGCCGGAATTGATGCGCCGCATTCCTGCAAGGAAGGCGTATGCGGGAATTGCGAAACAGCTATCATTGAGGGTGTTGCTGACCATCGCGACCTCGTTTTGACCGCGGATGAAAGGGCCAGCGGAAAAACGATGATGATTTGCTGCTCCGGTTGTGTGGGCGACAGGCTGGTCTTAGACCTCTGAAGCTCCAAGCAGCGTTCACGAAATTCTTCCGCATATTCGTTGGTATTAAGAATGCCGTTGATCCTAGGATGCTACACAGCCTTTAGCGCTATTAGCGTCACATTGGCGAAGCCACGGCGAGAGGCCCGGCCAGCCGAACGCCGGTGACCTCGGCGCTGAGAGCTGCCTTGAAGGCCCTGCTGCAGATCGTAAGCACCCCGCTTTTTGCCCCCTGAAGGTTAACGCTGGCCCACAGAAGCCCGGACTTGGGATTGTGTGTACAGGTAGGCCGACTGCACCAACTTATTGTGAATTTCTTCACATTGTGCTCAGGTTGCCTCGCTGCTGCGACGTGAAAACAGCAATGAAATTGCTCTGAATTCGACTTCATACAAACCGCAAACGGTGGTTTGCTGTTTGGAAATGCACAGCGCGATCGCCTATTTGCGGGTTTCGACACAGCGGCAGCAGCGCTCCGGCCTCGGGATCGAAGCTCAACGGGCGGCCATCGCCCGGTTCGCCGAAGCGGAAGGCCTTGTTATCCTCGCGGAATACGTCGAGGCCGAAACCGGCAAGGGTACCGATGCGCTCGACCGCCGGCCGCAACTCGCTGCTGCCCTGGCTGCCGCCAAGTCTGCGAAATGCTGCGTGGTTGTCTCGAAACTGGATCGCCTCTCCCGCGACGTTGCCTTCGTTGCGGGCCTCATGGCGCAGAAGGTGCCGTTCATCGTGGCGGAGCTGGGGCGGGACGCCGACCCGTTCATGCTTCACCTTTATGCGGCCTTGGCCGAGAAGGAGCGGAGGCTGATATCGGAGCGGACGCGAGCAGCCTTGGCAGCCAAACGAGGTGCCGGCGCCAGGCTGGGTAATTTAGCTAATGCGGCGGAAGCGGCCAGACTTGGCCGGGACGCCCAAATCGCCGCTGCCGACCGCTTCACTGCCGAACTCTTGCCACTGATTGCGGCGATCAGAGCCGGCGGCTCAACTACCCTGCACGCGATGACAGCGGCCCTGAACCAGCGTGGCATCCGATCACCCCGCGGCGGTCGGTGGCATGTTTCGTCAGTTTCAAACCTGCTGGCTCGCGCCCAGCGCTTTGCTTAAGCCGCCTTTTATAGGCGGGAATTTGCTTCTACCGTCGGAAATTTATCTCAAAGCGCGCGAGCCCGAACGGGCGAAATACACCGAGCGCCTGGCCGAGGCGGGCATCGAGCCTTCCGTCGGCAGCGTCGGCGATTCATACGACAATGCGCTCGCCGAAACGATCAACGGCCTCTACAAGGCCGA